>CAIWKU010000199.1 GCA_903913355.1 uncultured Bacteroidota bacterium
TGATTTCTATGATTTCAAAAAAATGCATTCTGTATTTCAAGGAATTGTTAGTGCTGCGCATAAAAAAGGGTTGAAAGTAGGCTTACAATTATGGGGGAATTATAAGGATAAGAGCATGGAAGGCTCTCAGCGAATGATTATTGAAACAGAAGCAACACTGGATGCGGCAGGTGATGCGGATGCAACCATTAAGGCAAAATTTATCCGGTTCCCTGATCGGTTATTAAAATCCGACCTTTTTAAAGTGTATGCATTTAAAAAAACGGGGGAAGGTTTTTATGACCCTTCTACCTTAAAAGATATCACTCAAAAATGCGAGACGATTTTGCCTGATAAAGAAACAGTACAGGTAAAAATAAAAGGAGATGCTTCTATGAATGGGTTTACCGCCTGTATTATGACCCAGGAATACTGTAGTCAAAGTAGTAATTGGGATGATGTAGAGATCAATGGTTTTGTTGAGGCAATGAAAGTATATAGCGATATCCCTTTTGATGGGTTTGCACTGGATGAATATGGTAACAAGTTTGTTGAACGGATATTTGACCTGAACACACCGAACCCTTTTCGGGGAAGATGGTATTCTACTGCTATGGCGGAAGCTTACCAAAAGGAAACGGGTATTCAATTAACGAAAACCTTATTTGATGGAAGATATGCACCAGAAGGGAAACCGGAAATCAGGATCAAAGCCATCAATGAATATATGGAGTTTATGCGAAAGGGTGGTGTTAGGGTGGAAACAGCTGTTTATAATAAATCAAGGGAAATTTTCGGGAAAGATATTTTCAACGGAATTCATAATACCTATCATAATAGTTTGATCAATGATGAAATATGGGCCAATGGAATTGGATGGTGGAGCGCACCAAGGGCTTATGGACAAACGGATGAAAAGACACATACTGCCACTCAAATGGGCGTAGCTATGGCTCATACGATGAATGCCATGTATAACCAGTACTATGATAAAGATCTGGAGCCGGTAGTAACTAAAGCATTATTCGATCTTAGATATGGTATCCGAACGCATTACCATGCATTAAATGATCACCGCCCACTTCGATTTGATTTGGAAGAGCCAGATGCTATTAAAAAGATAAATAAAGTTGAAAACTGCGCCCGGCTTCTGAATAGATTCAATCCAAAACTTCCTGAAATAAAACTATTGGTGGTATTTGGAATGGAAGCACTTTCCAATTGGTATCCTTACTCTGAGGACCGCGGTGTATATGATATTAATGATAAAATGAAAGTAGAAGAAAGAGCAGTTGAAATATGGAAAGCGGGCTACCTAAATGCATTGGTTCCTTCTGATTTAATAGCCAATCACAAAATCACTTTAAATAAAGAAGGAAAGCCTGTTTTAAATGGCCATACCTTTGATGCAATAGTTTACCTCAATCCGCAATATGCGAAAGAAGAGGAAATCGCTTTTCTGGAATCTTACGTGAACAAAGGCGGTAAGTTAATGATAGAAGGAAGGGCAGAATATAATTTTGAAGGTAAAAATTCTAAAACCCGGTTTCAGGCATTATACAAAAAAGCAACCGTACAGGGATATTCTCTTGAAGCAATAGCTAAATTAGGAATTACAAAAAACCTGCTTCCTGATGGATGTAAAACGGAAGATGGGGCTTATGTATATACTAACTATGAATCCCTGATTACTGATAGATTAGCGAGCTTTTCTGTTACAATAAACGGTATCATATATACTGGTACTTATAAAGGACTCGCTGTTATCTCTTTTGATAAAAATGGCAAACCAAAGAAAA
>CAIWKU010000200.1 GCA_903913355.1 uncultured Bacteroidota bacterium
AATTGTTTCCCAAGGAGGTATATGAAACGGAAATGGCTTTCTACGTAAAAAATCAAAACGCTTTTGGTCTGCCCCTTGATAGCAGAAAAACCTATACGAAAAGTGACTGGATTTTGTGGACAGCAGCTTTAACAGATAACCATCAACAGTTTAATGCATTAATTGACCCGGTATATAAGTATAGTACTGAAACGCCAACCAGGGTACCACTAAGCGATTGGCATGAAACGATTAATGGAAAACAGGTTGGTTTTCAAGCAAGAAGTGTGGTGGGAGGTTATTTTATGCAGGTATTAAAGAAAAAAAATCAGCCTGATAAATAAGTGAAAATAATTTGTACCTTTATAAAACAAGTATAGGTTTTATCAGATATCAGACACTTCAAAATTACACCCAGTAATCTGTCTTATCAACAAGTGTGACAGTCCCCCCTTACAATACTGTAGAAGATGTAATCACTAATTTAGACTAGATTCATTGTGTTTCAATCTATCTGCTAAATCCTTACAAAATGATATGCATAAACCTTGTACAAAAGGCATGGGATCAGAAAAGAAAATATAAAATATGCCAAATGGGTGATAAGGTTTATTTCTAAAAAATAGTCTGAAAATAGTCCAACGATGAGAATTTTACTGGCAGATGATCATACAATTGTAAGAGATGGGGTAATGCATATTCTGCATGAATCTTTTCCCAATGCTGAAATTGTAGGGGTCAGTGATACTGTAGAACTGATGAAATTGGTGAATAAGCAAAAATGGGATGTAATTATTTCAGATATTACCATGCCACCTGGAGATTCCGGATTAGAAGCAGTAAAGCAAATCAAGGATATCTCACCATCAACGCCGGTCATTATTATGAGTATGCATACGGCCGAGCAGTATGCGGTAAGGGCTTTTAAAGCAGGGGCCCGGGGATTCCTTTCAAAAGATGCGGCATCACTTGAACTGGTAAAAGCGGTAAACCAGGTTTTATCAGGAAAAAAATACTTAAGCGAAGACGTCTCCATTATTTTAGCAGATTCTTTTTCTATTAATGACCAGGCCAACTCGATTGAAAATCTATCCAATCGGGAACTGGAGGTCTTTAAATTGTTGGCAAGCGGGAAATCGGTAGCGGATATTGCCAAGGAATTGTTTTTAAGTGTTAATACTGTGAGTACTTTCAGGGCCAGAATACTTGAAAAAATGGATTTTCATAATAACCTGGAACTTATCAAATATGCAGTAGACAATAAGTTAATTTGATATTAACTATTACCGCAAAAATGGCTTAAATATATATAAATGAAAAAGCACGGATGATTCCGTGCTTTTTCATTTATATAACAATCCGTTTGAATGGATAAAATACAGGAAAAATATTTTCGCCAAATGGATAAAATATTGAATTAGTAATTACCTTAACACCAGCGATTACCTTAAAAAACTAACGAAATGCAAAGAAGAATTTTTTTGAAAAACACGGGTCTGGCTGCTGCTTCATTGGCTGTATTACCCGGCACTAAATTGTTTGCAGGATCTACTGATGAGAAAGTTAAAATTGGTATGATGGGGGTGGGCCTGCGTGGACAAAATCACCTGGAACTTCTTTTAAGAAGAGATGATGTAGAACTCGTTTCTATTTGCGATGTTGATGAAAGAATGCTCAAGTCTGCAAAAGAAATTATTACCAAGAGCGGAAAGAAAATGCCCGAAATATTTACCGGCGATCCGTATTCATGGAAGAAAATGCTGGAAAAGAAGGCATTGGATGGTGTGGTGATTGCCACTCCATGGGAATGGCATAAACCAATGATTCTTGGATCCTTAGATGCAGGCATTAAATATGTAGCATCAGAGGTAATCATCGGCATCACACTCGAAGATCATTGGGATGTTGTAAAAGCTGCTGAGAAAAATAATGCCCATGTAATGATGCTTGAGAATGTTTGTTACCGGCGGGATGTGATGGCCGTATTAAATATGGTTAGGCAGGGACTATTCGGAGAAATCATACATCTCCAGGGGGGATACCAGCATGATTTGCGTGAAGTAAAATTCAATGACGGGGTTAGTGCCTATGGAAAAGGGGTTGAATTTGGAGAAAAAGGATTCTCAGAAGCGCATTGGAGAACAGAACATTCTGTACATCGGAATGGCGATCTGTATCCTACACATGGAGTAGGACCTATTGCACAATATATCAATATCAATCATGGTAACCGGTTTATGTCTCTCTGCTCATTTGCCTCTAAATCAAGAGGACTGCATAACCATATTGTAAAACAGGGAGGCGAAAATCACCCCAATGCTAAAATCAATTTTAAGCTGGGGGATGTAGTAACTACCAGTATACAATGTGTTAATGGGGAAACCATCCTTTTACAGCATGATACCAACCTGCCCCGCCCATATTCACTAGGATTTCGTGTACAGGGAACGGAAGGCTTGTGGATGGATGTAAATAAAAGTATTTATATACAGGATAAATCAGCCAAAAATGACCAATGGGATGAGGCTAAATCATGGTTGGATAAATACGATCATCCACTATGGAAAAGATGGAGCAAAGACACTGCCGGTGCGGGGCATGGGGGAATGGATTTCTTTGTGATGCATGGTTTTATCGAATCAATCAAACGCAAAACACCTACTCCCATGGATGTATATGATGCCGCCACATGGAGTGCTATTTCACCACTTAGCGAAAAATCAATTGAATTAGGAAACCAGACAGTAGATTTCCCCGATTTCACTGGTGGTCAATGGATGTATAGGAAACCAACGTTTTCTATGGGAGATGAATATTAGTAAATGTTGAATAATGAATAGCGAATGACCAATGACCATCTATGCTTTGATTTGTAAAGATGGAATATTTTTAATGATTAGTATCTCCCTATGTATTCAGGCATCAACTCAATACTGCATCAATATTCATTGCAGAACGAGAACACACAGATTTTTCCTTTTGGAACGGGACTGATTAATCATACCTGGAAAGTAGTATCGGGCGATAATGAGTATATTTTACAAAAAATCAATACACAGGTGTTTACTAAGCCTGATTTAATTGCTTCGAATATTGAAGCCTTGGGCACTTATCTTGCAATTCATTATCCTGACTATCTATTTGTTCCAGCAATAAAAACGATTTCAGGCGAAGGGATGGTATATGACCAGGATACGGATAGTTATTATCGGGTATTTCCCTTTGTAAAAGGATCGCATGCAAAAACTGTTCTTGAAAATGCCAACGAGGCATTTGAAGCAGCAACTCAGTTTGGCAAATTTACCAAACTGCTCTCAGGATTTGATGTGCATTCACTTAAGATCACCCTTCCTTATTTTCATGACCTTGGTTATCGATACCAGGAATTTGAACAGGCTTTGCTAAAGAATGATGTTGAACGCATTAGAGAAGCTGAAAGTGTAATTGGTTTTATGAAAGCGCAGGCGGGTATTATGTTGGAATACAATGTTATTACTAAAAATCCTGGATTTAAACTAAGAGTCACGCATCACGACACAAAAATCAGTAATGTTTTGTTTGACGAATCAAATAAAGCAATTTGTGTAATTGACCTTGATACGATTATGCCAGGATATTTTATCAGTGATGTAGGTGATATGATGCGAACCTGTTTGTCCA
>CAIWKU010000201.1 GCA_903913355.1 uncultured Bacteroidota bacterium
CTGATTGATCCAGGTAAGTGCATGGTTCATCTGGGAATTCACTAATACAATGACCACCTTTTGCTTCAGCAGCAGTCTTTGTTATAAAACCTGCGCCATCCTCATCCAGCACCCAAAGCTCATCCGCTTTGGATTTTTCGATGGTAAATGCACTGCCGATCCCGATCAGCAATGCTGACAATAAAAACAGTTTCATCTTTTTCATACAATTTGTTTTAAGATTAATAATACCTACTCTTTTTCAGGTTTTCGGTTAGTCCTGTTTCATGCGCGTGAAATTTCGTATCCAGTATTTCCAGTAACTGAAGCAAAAAACCCATGCATGCCAGCAACAGGAAAAAAAGATTAAGATATAAATGCTGCTCCCAGCTTAGACTGCTGATAATACCCCCGCAACTACAAGGCAGTTTGCCAAACGCGTGCTTGAGTATGAGAAATGTATAGAGCGAAAATGCAAACAGTAAACAAACTGCCAGTAATAACCCATAAATACGGGTGCGGAAAAAGAATAGCAGGATTACCAGTAATATTTCAATAGCAGGTACGGCCCAAACAAAAAGCTGAGAGATCTGCCGTGGAAAGGGCTGACTAAGCATATCATGCCGAAAACCGGCCATATTGAATAGTTTGGAACTAGCTGCATATACAAATAGTAGCATTACCAGAAATGTACAAATGATAAGGGTATTTTTACGCATACCCAAAACTACTCAGTCACTTCATTTATAAATAGCGTACAAATACGCAATATTCGGGTACTTATTGAAATTTACGGATATCAAATAGTTTATTCCTGATTGCATAGCGGGTTAGTCCTGCCAGACTATGTACATTCATTTTCTTCATAATCCTTCTCCGGATGCCATCAACACTTCTTTCAGACAGGTTCAAGGTTTTCGCAATTTCCTTAGAAGAATTTTCCATGCAGATCATCTGTATAATATCTTTTTCCCTGGGTTCAAACAACCTGTTCTGTGCAATAATCATTGGATTAAATCGGCTATCTGTAATCGTTTGCATAATGCGGGATGAGGATGTGTTACAATGATAAAATTTCCCCTGATACACGGTTTTGATGGCATTAATAATTTCTGATGTATCCGCGTTTTTAACAATATAACCCAAAGCCCCCGCTTCAAATGCCTCGCCAATAAGTTGTGCATCATCATAAGTAGAAATCACTATCTGTCCAATGGGCTGCTCTAGACCTGCAATCAGCCTGATTGCTGATATACCATCCAGTCCGGGCATTCGAAGATCCGTAAGCACAATATCCGGAGTATATTTCCTGGCCATTGCCACCAATTCCTGACCGTTTTCAGCAGTCGCAACAATTTCTATACCCGAAGCCTTGTTTAACAAATTCACCATACCATCCCGATAAATTTCATGGTCGTCGGCTATAATGACTTTTATTTTTTTATTCAATTTCATACCGATCTTATTTTTAGTTCCAGATTAAGATGGGATGCGATAGATTCCCTGTTTAACAGCAAAAATCACCAGCCCTGCCAGAGATCGTACACCGATTTTCTCCTGTATTTGCAACCTCATTCTTTCCAGTGTTCTGATACTCATCCCAATCAGTTTTGCTATCTCTTCATTTTTCCTTTCCTCGCATAGAAACAGAATGATCCTTTTTTCGGCTTCCGTCAATTCTACACCAGGTTTATTTTTATAAGGATAAAAGTCACTATCCGATATTTTTCTGGCCAAGTCAGGCGTAGTTGACATACAATAATAGGGCAGGCCTTGTAACACCGTTCTGATAGCATGAATAATTTCGCCCTTTGGTGCATTTTTAATGATATAACCCTGCGCACCCATTTTTAAAGCTTCGATGATTAACTGCTCGTGATCAAAAGAAGATAAAGCAATAATTCTTACTGTTGGAAACCTGACTACTATTTCCCGAATAGCTTCTAATCCGGAAAGCAAGGGCATAACCAGATCGGTAATTATCAACCGGGGTTGCTGCTGCTCAACACATAAAAGTAAATCACGTCCGGTAGCTGCCTCTCCCACAATTTCCATATTTTTCTCCCGCTGTATTAAAAAACGCAAGCCATCCCTGAAAACTGTATGGTCGTCTGCAATCACAATTTTTATTTTTTCTGGTTCCTGCATAGTCTATACCGGAATGTAAATTGAATAGCTAACTCCCTGTCCGGGCTGGGTGCTCAGGTAGATGCTACCTTGTAACAAGTCTACTCGTTTAATAATATTATACAAACCCAATCCCTTGCTTTTTTTGGTAACACTAGCTTCATCAAATCCAATTCCATTATCTGAAAGCAACAAACAAAGCTGTTTTTTCTCTACCCAAAGTCGGATATCTATTTTTGTTGCTGAAGCATGTTTACCTGCATTATGCAGAATTTCCTGAATAATCCGATAAATATGGATTTCTTTTTCTTTACCGAACTGAATATCCGCTTCGGGAAATTGACAATCTACTTTGATAGAACCAGCACTTGTAACAGATAAACACAATTCTTGGATAGCCGGAAATAATCCTTTATGCTGTAATAAAGTAGGCATCAGATTATTGGATATATCCCGCATTTTTTGCATGGATATATCTATACAGTTCTCCATTTTTGCAATCAGCTCAATATCCTCTGGCAAAAGGGTTTCGAGGCATCCGAGGTAAAGTTTTATGGTAGAGAGTAAGGGACTCAATTCATCATGAAGATCGGCAGCGATACGACCGCGTTCCTTCTCCAAAACTATAATTTCAGTGATTATTTTGTCTTTATAGGACAGTACCCTTTTTCGATGTTGCCTGATAACCGTTATCATGTAGAAACTGAGAATAACCGCCAGTATGCCGGCGCCTATTAACAGGGTATAATAAATTCTCGCCTCGTGGGTATACATAGTATGGCTATTGCATATACCAGGTTAGTGAAAAAATTAATACTTAACAGAATCATAAAAAGATGAACGTAAAAAGGTTTACTAAAAGGTGGATGTAAAATATAAAAAGTTTCAATAAATGCTTTATAACTGAAATAAAAAATAAAAGACAGACAACATAAAAATATTGTATTACTGATCAACCTTTTTTTCTCTGAGACAATCAGCATATTTACCTGATTAATACTTAAGTACAAAACAATAAAAGCATAGAAGACCCGAAAAAC
>CAIWKU010000202.1 GCA_903913355.1 uncultured Bacteroidota bacterium
AGTATTTATCATTCAAATCATTTTAGCGTTGAAGCAGATAAAGTTGTGCAGGGCAATTATGTGTCCAAAGCGCTTTCGCCCACCCATTTAGTTAGTAATTACCAGAGTCCCGCTAATCAATTTCAGTCGGCCACTATCGCATTTAAATTTGCGATCAATGGCCGTGACAATGAAATGCTATCCGGCATGGATCATCATTTTACGGTGATTGCAAAAAACGGTAAAGCCACAACACCTGTTATTCAATTTGGAAAACAATTACAGCCAGCTGGTACAGAAGAACAGTATTTAGCACCCAATACCGAACTGACTATTCAATTAGATGCCCGGGCTATATTCAAACAATTTTCGGAAAAAGGATTCTACACTGCGTTTAACGGGGATAAAATATATAAAGAAGATTTCAAAGGTATTTTTATTGCCGGGGGAACCGCGCCACTTATCTGGGATTTTGATAATTTACAAAATCATGATGAATTGCAATTACACGATCCGAATGGAGATGGAATATATGAGATCACTATTGTATTGAATAAACATTCAGATGAAAAACATACAGATGCGGAATGGACGCTGACAAAAGATATTTCTGCTTACCCGCAATATTCATCACCCTATCCTATTTCAGATGCGATTTATCATTTATCGCTGGAAGAAATGCTGAAAGCCATTGAAAAAGACAGCACCTTCAGAACGGGAAAAGAATGGGGTGGGGTTTGGACCCGAGATATCAGTTATAGTATTTTATTATCGATGGCTCACCTGCAGCCAAGGGTGGCCATGAATAGTTTACTCAAAAAAGTAAATAAGAGAAAAAGGATCATTCAGGATACAGGAACTGGAGGAGCATGGCCGGTAAGCTCTGATAGAATGATCTGGGCTACAGCTGCATGGGAGATATACCTGGTTACTGGCAGCAAAGAATGGCTTGAGCAGGCTTATGAGATTATTAAGAATTCAATAGAGGATGATTTGGCAACAGTATATGATAAACATACAGGTCTGGTGAAAGGGGAGTCCAGCTTTTTAGACTGGCGGGAACAAACCTATCCATTGTGGATGCAACCGGCTGATATTTTTGAAAGCGAATGTTTGGGTACCAACGCGGTTCATTACAATGCAAACCGGGTATTGGCAAAAATGGCCACCCTGTTGAATCAAAAAACAGTTGCTGCCAAACATGAAGCGATTGCTGCTGATATTAAACAGGGAATCAATCAATACTTATGGATACCCGAAAAAAAGTATTACGGGCAGTTCTTGTATGGACGAGCCCATAAATGGGTATCTCCCAGATCAGAAGCGCTTGGTGAAGCTTTATGTATTGTATTTGGCATAGCTGACAGAAAAAAAGCTGCTGAAATGGTTGCCAATATGCCGCTTACCGATTTTGGAATTAGTTGCATCTATCCTCAAATACCCAATATTCCACCCTATCATAATAATGCTGTTTGGCCTTTTGTGCAAACTTACTGGTTATGGGCTGCTGCTAAAGTGGGTAATGAGAAAGGCGTTATGGAAAGTATGATGGATATTTATCGACCCGCTGCTTTATTCCTTACCAATAAAGAAAATCTGGTAGCGGATAATGGAGACTATAATGGCACACAGATCAATTCGAGTATTATGTTATGGAGTTTATCCGGCAATATCAGTATTGTTCAAAAAGTTCTGTTCGGTATTCATTTTGAAGAAAATAAATTGGTATTCAATCCCATTGTTCCTAAATCTTTAACAGGTAAAAGAACCTTGACAAATTTTACATATCGGGATGCTGTTTTAGATATTGAGATGGAGGGTTTTGGAAATAGCATCCGTTCATTTACGATAGATGGGGTTTTGGAGAAAACCAACCAGCTGTCCTCAAGCTTACACGGAAAACATTTGGTTAAGATTCTATTAGCGAATAATGAAGAGCCAGGTATAATTAATAAACAACCGAATTATTTTAGCCCCAAGGCGCCGAAAGTTACTTACTCCAATAATATACTTAACTGGGATGCGATTGAAGGAGCTATCTCGTATAGTATCATTAAAGATGGGAAATACTTTACTAATACTGCTTTTACCAACCTCACAGTGATTGATCCAGGGTTTCATGAATATTCGGTGATTGCCAAAGATGCAAAAGGGATCGAGTCATTTCTGTCAGAGCCAATTGGCACTTATACCCCCGAAAACAGTCGGGTGATTGAAATAGAGTCTTTTGCAGCAGCTTCAAAAGAACCCTATAAAGGTTACTCGGGAAATGGTTTTGTAGAAATCTCCACTGAAAAAAACACCTCGCTTACCATTCCTATTGAAGTGGAACAGGATGGAAAATATTTGGTAGATATCCGTTATGCAAATGGAAACGGGCCAAAGAATACAGAGAATAAATGTGCAATACGTACCGCTTATCTTGACGATTCAAAAGCAGGCATATTTGTTTTTCCTCAAAGAGGGAAAGATGAGTGGAGTAACTGGGGGTTTTCAAATTCGATAACCCTGTATGTAACCAAGGGCAGGCATTCGCTTACCATACGCTTTGAAGAGGAAAACAATAATATGAATCTATTGGTGAATGCAGCTATGTTGGATTGTATCAGAATTACAAAACTGCCCTAATTAAATTAGTATTCAGTGATCCCTCTTTTGTAAAATGGATCAGCCTGAATTTGTTACAAATGATTTTTATACTAATTAAACATAAAAGCACCCGATAAAGTGAAGCCCGCGTATTCAAGAATTATTTTTTTGCTTTTCTGTTTCCTGCCAACAGTTGTATGTGTTGTTGGCCAAAAACAAATTCTTGTATTTAAATCGGGTACTAATGGATTTAATACTTTCAGGATTCCTGCGATTATTCAGCTGCCCGATAAAACTTTACTGGCTTTTTGTGAAGGACGTGTAAATGGAGCTGGTGATTTTGGGAATATTAAAATTGTCATGAAATCAAGTCGTGATGGGGGTACCAGCTGGAGCCCCTTACAAACCATTGTAGATGCGGGGATTTCACAAGCTGGTAACCCGGCTCCGGTTGTTGATTTGACTGACCCAGAGTATCCCAAAGGAAGAATTTTTCTTTTTTATAATACAGGCAATACTCAGGAATCTGCAATAAGAAAAGGCAATGGCTTACGGGAAGTCTGGTATAAGACTTCGGTTGATGGTGGTACTACCTGGACTGAAGCAGTAAATATCACTCTCCAAACGCATAAGCCCTATCAGCCACAAATAAATTCCTTATACAATTCTAAAGAAGATTGGAGAAGTTATGCCAATACACCTGGACATGCTATCCAATTTTCAGGGGGACGTTTTATTGGGAGGATATTTGTTGCTGCTAATCATTCACAATCTGCACCAAAGCCAAAGTTTACAGATTATTCAGCGCATGGTTTTTACACAGATGATCATGGAAAAAACTTTCATATTAGCGCATCTGTTACCATACCAGGCAGTAATGAATCTACCGCTGTTCAGTTAAGTGAAAACAGGTTATTGATGAATAGTCGGAATCAAAAAGGAGATATTAAAGCCAGAATTATTTCTATTAGCAGCGATGGTGGCAATACATGGGATACCAGTTATTTTGATAAAACCCTGATAGATCCGGTTAATGAGGCAAGTATTCTATTTCTGGGGTATAAAAAAGGAAAGGCTATTCTGGCATTTTCTAATGCCGCGGATTCCTTAAAACGCGACCGACTTAGTTTACAAATTAGTTATGATGATGGGAATAGCTGGACCAAAAAAATTCTGGTAGATAAAAACCCAGGCACTGATGAGATAGATTATACAGCTTATTCTGATATCGTTTCACTCGATAAGAAAAGAATAGGGATTCTGTATGAAAAAGAAGGCTATCGTAAAATTGTGTTTACAGTGTTGAAATGGAAATAGACCTGGATGTTTTTCGCTACCATATTTAAAAACCGGTTAGCTGAGTTTTGTCTCTCTGCAGCCAATTGATTTCAGGATAATATGCCTCACTGCTGATCGTATGGATTGCATAAGCCTGTCGGGATATTCCACTGGTATTGGGTAAACTATAATGAGGCAATAGGCCATTCAATACAATACAGGCTCCTTTTTTTACCTCCAATGGTATCATACCCTCCATAGAAAAGGGTTCAGGGTCCAATTCAGTAAATTGGGTTCCTCCCCCTTGTTTTCTATGAAACCATGAGCGAAGTTTTGTTTGGTGACCCCCCGGCTTTGCCCATAAACATCCGTTTTCTATCGTAGCGTCTTCCAAAGCAAACCAGAAGCCTACACAGGATTCGGGTTCGGTATACAGAAAGCTGGCATCCTGGTGTATATCTACAACACCGCCAATCTTTGCATGCTTTAGTATATGCATACTTTGAATCAGCAAGTGATTTTCCATTTCCAAATCCTTTGCCAGCTCTTGCAATTGTGCAGAACGAGAAAATGCATTGAATACCGGGTCAAGGTCGTGCAATGCATGCCCAATTTTATTCAGAGAATGAAAAAGATCGTTTTTCAGTTTACCATTCGACTCAAAAGCATCTTTCTCAAAAAAGAAAGAAATTTTATCTCCTGAGTCGAGAAAATAATCATCGCTTGTGCGGGCTTGTTCAGAAGTTTGAAAAACGGATGGATGTCCAGTGTAGTCAAAACTCCGGGTCAGTTCTTCACTCCGTTTCATTAACCCATCGCATGCTGCTTCAGTATTGAAGTTTTCGAGAATGAGGTATCCTTCTGTTTCAAACTGCTTTTTGTATGTCAAGACTTGAAATTTATAATGGACTATTGTTTAAATATAATATGTTACACAATACTTCCAAAAATTTAACATCAAAAATTATACAAAAGGGTAAGCCTATTTGCCTGAATGCTTAAGCTGGTCGATTTCCTTTTTCAGCAGAATTAATGTGTCCTGAATAGATAATAGTATTTCAGACTCTTTTTTCTCGTTGTCTTGTTCCTCCTTAGTGTCTTCCTGTATCTCATCTACATCTTTCTGTATATCCTCAATATCCTCTCCCAGTTCTTCAATATCTTCTCCTAATTCGGAAATATCTTCCTGAATGATTTCAATATTCTGGTTATTCATGTTGATAGACATCTGGATAAAAATGGAAAGATAGATCGCTTCCAAGGAAACAATGGTTGTTAAAACCAGGAGCATTCTCTCAAAACTGACCAATCCAAGATAAGGGACTAAAAAAGATATGATAAACAGAATTGTATGCAGAAATACCGAAGCGGAAGATCCAATCCATTTGGTGACATTAGCCGCTCCCTTCTCCATGATGATTCTTTGTCTTTCTTTAATATCCATGACCCTGTATTTATTTCGGCAAATCTACACTTTTAAGTATTAGCGAAAGGTTAAGTAGTTTCAAAACCCTTTTTCATTCCTCAAACAACATAATATGATTTCAGGAAACTACGCAGATAGTCTCAAATTTGTATTGAAAACCTAACAGTTAACAATTGCAAATAGCGGGAGCCAACTACTTTATTGAGCAGAGGGTACTGTAAATTCAATTTGAATACGGCATCCGTTGTTTTTTTCAGACAGAATGTGTATGCTACCATTGAACGTGCTCACCCTGGTTTTGATATTTGTTAACCCGATACCATCTGAAATCGTAAGCGGGTCAAACCCTACCCCGTTATCTGAGACTTCAAATTTTAACAGATTCCCTGTTTTTTCCAATGAAATTGTGGTGGTATCAGCTTTAGCATGCTTAATGATATTAGTAATCTGTTCCTGTAATATTCTATAAATATTTATTTTTAGGTCTTCGGGAATATCGTACTCGTCCTGGTTATGGGTAAAGATAAAATTGATTGTACTATACATTTTTATCTGGTGAAGCAGTGTTTCAATACAAGCTACCCAGCCTTTATCAAATATGGGCGGTGTTGCAATCACATGAGAAAGATTTCTGACTTCCTGGATTGATTTATCCAAAAGGCTTTTTGCTGTTTCCAACGCACTCTCCTTCCTGTTTGCAGCATACATGTCAAGGTAAATTTTTATGGCTGCCTGAATCTGGTTGATATTATCATGCAACTCCAGGCTCATCTGCCTTTTTTGGATCTCTTCTCCCTCAAAAACAGCTTTGCGAATTTTATTTTCAACAGAAACTCTTTCCTGTTCTTTAAGTACTTCATCCTCTTTTTCTTTGGTAATATCACGACCAATAGTGTAAAATGATTCGGTATGCGTATCCCAGCTGGCTGACCACGAAATAAATTTCACGTCTCCCTCTTTTGTTAGGTGATGGGTTTGAATTCTGGCAGTTCCGCCATCAGAGTCGGATTGAAGTCTCAAAAACAATTGTATTGCCTCATTTTTATCTGCCTCAATAAACGTGTCAATTGCACAAGTTCCAATCAATTCATCTCGAGAATATCCAAGAATTTTTTCAAATGATTTACTAAGTAAGAGAAACCGTCCGGATTTATCTATTACAGAGATTACATCATTTGATAATTCAAGCAAACGAGTATTGAATTTATTTTGCTCTTCCAATGCGAGCTCAATATTTTTTTTCTCTGTAATATTTTCTTTGATGGCCACGAAGTGAGTGATGACCCCCTCCTCGTTTACTATGGGAGAAATCGTAACATATTCCCAATAAAACTCTCCATTCTTTTTCTTATTGTAAAATTCTCCATTCCAGGGTTTGTTGTTATTGATTTTGTTCCAGAGGCCTTTATATTCAGAATCAGTGGTGTGTCCAGATTTTAATATTTTTGGATTTTGGCCAATGGCTTCTTCAAAAGAATAACCGGTAAGTTTACAAAAAGCTGGGTTAACATATTCGATAATTCCTTCTGTATCAGTTACCACAATGGAAGAAGTACTTTGCTCTATGGCAGTGTTTACTTTGCGTAATTGATTTTCTATTTCTTTCGCTTTTTTTGCATTATGAATATTCTGAATTGCAAAACCAATATTTTCCGAAACCCTTACTAAAAGAGTTTGTACTTCCCCCGAAAAATAATTGGGTTCTGGTGTATATAAAGTCAATACCCCGACTACTCTTTTTTCCGTAAAAATTGGAAGAGAAATAGACCCATGATATCCTCTTTTCAGCGCTTCGTTTCTCCAGGGTAACATCTGAGGATCATTAGCTATATCGTTACAGTAATAAAAATGTCCGTTTCGGAATGCATTTCCCGAAGGGCCATTTCCTTGCGGGGTATCATCCATTGAAAGACTATTTTTAAGAATGTCTATATATCCTTCATTTTTTCCTGCCCAAAATATCGGTATTATTGAGCGGGATTGATCATTGGGCTTTCCTAGCCAAGCCAATAAGAATTGTCCGGATTCAATTGCGATTTTACAAATCTCGGCATAGATTTTATC
>CAIWKU010000203.1 GCA_903913355.1 uncultured Bacteroidota bacterium
CGGGGCAGCATTCTATTAATGAAATAGGAGCGTTTGCAACCATCAACTACAGTAATGTGATTGCTAAAAATGTTACTTATAAAGGGCGATTAGACCTGTTCTCAAATTATGCCAGCAATCCACAGAACGTGGATTTGTTCATGACCAATCTGTTCTCTTTCAAAATCAATCGCTATTTCTCTGCCACCTATAGTCTGGATATGATTTACGATGATAATATCCGCTTATTCGGGCCTAACCACACTTCTCCGGGTTTACAAACCAAGAGCTTAATTGGGATTGGATTTTTGAAGCCTTTGAATGTTAAGAAAGGTAGGGTTTAATGGTTTTATGGCTTTTAACCATTAAGAAATGCCTAACTAATCACCCGCAACAAATGCTTAATTTTATTTGCCTTATGCGTTAAATCCTGGTAATCTTTGTGCAATATGGTAACATGGCCCATTTTCCTGCCGGGCTTGGTTTCATTTTTGCCATAGAGGTGCACGAAAACATTATCGATTTTTAATACTTCTTCCAATCCTGCATATACTGCTTTACCAGCAAATCCTTCTGCGCCTACAATATTCACAATGGCAGAGGGCAAAATCGGATCTGTATTTCCCATTGGATAATCCATGATGATTCGCCAGAGCATATCATACTGACTGCAGTAGTTGGCTTCTATTGTATGGTGTCCGCTATTATGTACCCTTGGGGCTGTTTCATTTACCAGCACTTCATCCTTTTCATCTATAAATAATTCAACGGCAAATAGTCCTGGGCTATTCAATTTTTTTACCAGTTTCATAGCAATGGCTTCTGCTTTCCAGGTGATTTTCTCTGGCAGGATAGCGGGACTTAACTGGTAATCCAACAGATTCAAAACCGGATCCACCACCATTTCTGCCGGGGGATAAATCACCATGTCACCTGATCGGTTCATGGCCACAATCATAGAAATTTCTTTCTTGATTTTTACCTTTCTTTCTAATACGGCCAACGCATCAAATCCTTTACTGTAATCAGTTTGATTTTCCAAAATCTGCACGCCTTTGCCATCATAGCCACCTTCTCCAATTTTGTGAACGGCAGGATATAAATGAGTATGTACTTCTAAAGCCGCAATATTTTCTGTTATCACAAATTCAGAAGTGGGTATTTCATTATCCCGGTAAAATTCCTTTTGGGTAACTTTATTCTTAATGATGCGTATAGCTGCGGGACTTGGGTAAACCTGAACACCTTCCGATGCCAGCTTTTCAAGGGCTTCAATATTTACTGATTCAATCTCAATGGTAATGGCATCCAGTCCCTTACCAAAACTGTATACAGTATCATAATCCCTGATATCACCCTTTTTAAAATGCGTACAGAGATGCGCAGCAGGGCAATGCGGATCATTTTCCAAAACATAGGTTTCTACCACATAATTCGCAGCTGCCTGTAATAGCATTCTGCCTAATTGTCCACCGCCCAGTATACCTACTTTCATAGTAATGATTAAAGTTATGCGAAGATAACAATTCCGGAGTAGGGGCTATCTGAATGTTTCAGGTTTTGCAGGATAAAAGTTTTGACTAGATTTGTATCGATGATTCCTGATTATCCGCATAAATTATTTGGCGACAAACGTTTTTGTTATTGTCTGCTGATGGAAGCACTCGCCATGGGTGCATTAGTTCCCTAATCTTTTTGTTAAGGGCAACTAGCGTTATTTACTGAACTTATCTACTATCAATTTAATTTATGGAAACGATTGTGCAACAAAGTTCCCCTGAAACGGGGCTTATTGATTTTCTTCCTTTGGAAGGAACGGATTATGTAGAATTTTATGTAGGCAATGCTAAGCAGGCCGCTCATTTCTATAAAACAGCTTTTGGTTTTCAAAGTCTTGCCTATGCGGGACCAGAAACCGGATCAAAAGACAAAGCCAGTTATGTGGTGCGACAGAACTCACTCACATTTGTATTTACCACGCCTTTGCGATCACAAAACAGTATGGCAGATCATATCTATAAGCATGGAGATGGTGTAAAAGTGCTGGCACTCAGGGTTCCGAATGCAACCGATGCCTGGCAGCAAACCACCCAGCGTGGTGCAAATACCTATATGACCCCGCGCACACTTACCGATGATGCTGGCGAAGTGGTGATGAGTGGTATTCATACTTATGGCGATACGGTTCATCTGTTTATTGAAAGAAAGAATTATCAAGGGGTGTTCCTGCCCGGTTACAGAAAATGGGAGAGTGCTTATCAACCACCGGAAACCGGATTATTGTATGTGGATCACTGTGTGGGCAATGTTGGCTGGAACCAGATGAATAAATGGGTAAAATTTTATGAGGAAGTCATGGGTTTCAGAAATATCCTGAGTTTTGATGATACAGATATTTCTACGGAATACTCCGCATTAATGAGTAAGGTAATGAGTAATGGAAATGGTTTTGTGAAGTTCCCCATCAATGAACCTGCTGAAGGTAAAAAGAAATCGCAGGTAGAAGAATACCTCGAATTTTATGAAGGAGAAGGCTGCCAGCATGTAGCATTGGCTACCCATGATATTGTAAAAACAGTTACTGATTTACAGAACCGCGGGATTGAGTTTTTAAAAGTACCTGCCTCTTATTATGATACGCTCCTGCAAAGAGTCGGAAAAATTGATGAAGATATCAGTCCTCTAAAGGAATTGGGTATACTGGTTGACAGAGATGAGGAAGGATATCTTTTACAAATTTTCACCAAGCCAGTAGAGGACCGGCCTACTTTGTTTTTTGAGATCATTCAGCGAAAAGGAGCCAGGAGTTTTGGGAAAGGCAATTTCAAAGCTCTGTTTGAAGCGATTGAGCGGGAGCAGGAAGAAAGGGGAAACTTATAGTGAATATGGCGTTGACTGTTGATAATCTTTTTAATCAATAACTGATATCCCCATCCGCTTGATTTTGGTGGATAAAAATAGCCAAAAACAAAGCCGATTTCCGGCGGTAATGGCAATAACCTTTTATAAGCAACCGTTTCTTATAGAAGGAGTTTGCCATTATTTTTTATGTATGGTTAATTTCTATTAGTTGATTCTTATGTGTTGTAAAAACACAGTAAATTCTAATGGAGTATTACTATGAGAAATGCTATTTCAGGGTTTCCTTTACTTGTATTGATTTGTTTGTTTTCAGTGGCTTCTTCTCCCGTTAAAAACAGTCCCTTGGTTGGTGGTGAACCTTCCATACTCAGGATTGCGGGGATGAAAGAAAAAGAAGATCAGTTGAAAAAACAGTTCGCGGACCTGCATCTTAGCTGGCCAGCGAAACAGATTTATATAAGAAGCTTCAAGTACGATTGTCAGTTAGAAGTTTGGGTTCGTAATGAAACGGCCGATTCTTTTCGGTTATTTAAGACTTATAAAATTTGCACGCTCTCCGGTGCTTTGGGCCCCAAAAGAATAAATGGTGATTACCAGGTTCCCGAGGGTTTTTACTATATTAATGAGTTCCGCCCTAAGAGCGATTACCATATGTCATTAGGTATCAATTACCCTAATGCCTCCGATCAATTGCTAAGTGATTCCACGAAACCGGGTAATGGTATTTTCATACATGGAAGTTGTGTAACTACCGGATGTATTCCAATCCAGGATGCGCAAATAGAAGAATTGTTTTTGCTGGCTTCTTATGCATATAACCAGGGACAGGAATTTATTCCGGTGCATATTTTTCCGGTTAAATTCAATGTGGAGAAAAGTATGGATTACCTGAATAGAGTAAGTAAGGAAGATTCGGATTATCGACATTTTACTGCTAACCTGAAACAGGTATTTGATTATTTTGAAGCCAATAAAACCATCCCCCATATTTCTGTAAATAAGAAAGGGGAATACGTAATGCTGTAATCTTTAAACAGTATAGACCATCTGAAAAGTTTCTTTCGTCCGCTGAATTAGCACTTGCTTTTTCCCGGCAGTCATTGTATCCAGTATTTCTGGTGTATAATGACGGATAGTAATCAGGTGCAATTGTTTTTCTAACTGTACATCAAACCAGTTACTGGCTGCGGCTGCAATATGATCTATTTTTTCTGCATGCTCATCCATACAAATTTGAACATTGATGGCACCTGTTTGAATGAGGTTGGGTTTTATAGAATGGGTTGTGAATAATGCATAAAGCTTTTGAAGCAAAGAATCCCCGACAAATGAAAAATCCAGACTTCTTAAATGCATCATCACCTGGTTGTTTTTGATTACCAGTATGGGAGGCAATTGTTTGGAAGAATGCTGGTGTATAATGGTTCCCGGTAATTCCGGATCAGTAAAACACTTTACAAACAATGGAATCTGTTGATTTTGTAAAGGCTTGATGGTTTTCGGATGTATCACCTGGGCTCCATAAAAAGCCATTTCAATCACCTCTGTATAGCTTAATTCGTTCAATAAACCAGCCTTAGGAAATTGCTTTGGGTCGGCACTCATTACGCCCAAAACGTCTTTCCAGATAGTCACACTTTGTGCATGTAAAATATTCGCAAATACAGCTGCTGTATAATCACTGCCTTCTCTGCCCAGGGTAGTACTTTCATTATCTTCTGTAGCACCGATAAACCCCTGTGTAATATAGATAGTATCAGTATTAATGGCAGACTTGATTTTCTGGCTGGTATACGCCCAGTCTATATTTCCTTCACGAAAATTATTGTCGGTTCGCAACAGATCCCTAACGTCCATCCATTGATTAGGGATGCCTTTTTCAATAAGGTAATGACTAACAATACAAGTACTCAATAATTCACCTATGCAAACAATCTGATCATAATAATAATCAAATTCCCTTACAGGCTTATCATGTAATAACCATTCCACTTCCGTGAAAAAATCTGTTAAATAGGAGAGACATTCATTAAAATGGGTAACCAGCAGGTATTTACTGGTGTTTAAATGTTGTTGCTTAATGATATCAAATAACTGAAGTGCCTCTTCTTTTTTTCCTTCATAAAATGCGGCAGCCACTTTTTCCAAACCATTGGTGGTTTTCCCCATGGCTGAAATGATAATCACCAACTGCTCACCAGCTCCCTGTTCTTTTGTAAGAATGGAGGCAAGATTTTGTATCCT
The DNA here is from genome assembly GCA_903913355.1 of uncultured Bacteroidota bacterium. Taxonomy (GTDB): domain Bacteria; phylum Bacteroidota; class Bacteroidia; order Chitinophagales; family Chitinophagaceae; genus Sediminibacterium. The sequence continues at coordinate 5,086 of CAIWKU010000203.1, forward strand.
TTCTACACTATTCACACTGGCACCTCCGAATTTATATACTTTCATTACTGGTTAGGATCTGTTTAGGTAAATTAATGTGTATTTTTTACAAATATAAGCGAGATGGATAGGTTCATTTGCCAAAAATTAAGCAAGTATATTACTTGCCGGCATTATCTTTAGCATAAATACTTTCCAACTATGCGGGTTAACAGAAATATTCTGACGCTGGATGAATTTACACTTACACAATTGCGACAATTTCCTACAGCAACAGGCGAATTAAGCAGGCTTTTGCGTGATCTGGCATTAGCAGCCAAACGGGTAAATGTAGAAGTAAATAAAGCGGGACTGGTAGATATACTCGGAGATGCAGGAACCATTAATGTACAGGGGGAAGATGTTAAGAAACTGGACATTTTTGCGAATAACCAATTCATGGGAGTATTAAAACATGGTATTAGCTGCGCCGGTATTGGGAGTGAAGAAATGGATGATTTTGTTGTGTTTGATGATGAGGTAAGTAATAATAGTAAATATGTTGTTTTATTTGATCCTTTAGACGGTAGCGGCAATATTGATGTAAATGTATCGATTGGAACGATTTTCAGTGTATATAAGCGGGTAAGTGAGTTAGGGAAACCCTGTATAAAGGAAGATTTTTTACAACCAGGAAATAAACAGGTGGCTGCCGGATATGTAGTGTATGGTTCCAGTACCATGCTGGTGTATGCTACCCGAAGAGGAGTAAACGGGTTTACATTGGATCCATCCATTGGGGAATTTTCATTGAGTCACCCGGATATCAAATGCCCAGAAACCGGTAAATTCTACTCTGTAAATCATGGCAACTTTTTCCAGTATGCTGAAAATATCAGAAGGTATATAGATGAATGCCAGCGTAAGACAAAAGACACAGGCGGCCCCTATACCCAAAGGTATATCGGTAGTATGGTGGCAGATGTGCATCGTAACCTGATTAAAGGAGGAATATTTATGTATCCCGCTACCACCGATAAACCCAGGGGAAAGCTCAGATTATTATATGAGGCCAATCCATTTGCTTTTATCGTAGAAGTTGCCGGAGGAAAAGCGACAAATGGGAACCAAAGAATACTGGATATTCAGCCAACGGAATTACATCAGCGAACTGCTTTATTTATTGGAAGTAAAAAAATGATGGAAGAACTGGAACAATTTACATTGAAAAAATAAGATACATGAAACAGCTTTTCGGATGTGTTTTACTGGTTTTGATATGCTCAATCACAACCAGAGCCCAGGAAAAATTTGATCACAGGTACATGAATTATTATTATTCTCCCAAGCCCAATACCATTATTTATAACGATACCTTATACAGAGGTAGCAGAGAGTTCCGTTACTTATTTTACAGACAGAGAAATCCGGAACTGATACGCTATTTTAAGAAGCACCAGGCAAATAAAATTAGCGGACAGATAATTGGCTTTGTAGGAACGATAGCCATTATCTTTGGTGTGAGAGATATTTCGCAATCTGGTCAGAGTAAAGGTACCGGATGGGCTTTGGCGGGAGGTGGGTTTGCGGCTACTTTATTTGGGGGCTATCTTTCTTTATTGGGACAGGCAAATTTACAGACAGCGGTTGCTCTTTTTAATCAACAAAATCACCGGGCCGGTTTGGGAATCGGAGCTTCCAAAAACCAACTGGGTTTGGTGTATAAATGGTAAACAATGAGTAAGAAAATCATTCAGGTAACAGACCTCCACAAATCCTATGGCGATTTTGAAGCTGTTAAGGGTATTAGTTTTACTGTTTTTGAAGGGGAAATATTTGGTTTGCTGGGACCCAACGGTGCCGGTAAATCCACCACTTTGGAAATTATTGAAACCTTGCGCGAAAAAACAAGTGGAGAAGTATGGGTGGATGGATTGAACCTGGAAAAATCGCCCAATGAAATTAAAAAAATCATTGGGGTACAGTTACAAACATCCGGTTTTTATCCCAGTTTAACTTTGGTAGAACTGATCAATCTATTCTCCGGTTTATACAATGAAAAAACAGATCCCCTGGCATTGCTGGATAAAGTAAACCTGCGTGATAAAGCAAAGGCAAAATTCAAGGAACTTAGTGGGGGACAAAAGCAAAGATTCTCAATCGCAACTACGCTGATTAACCAGCCTAAAATTATATTTCTGGATGAGCCTACCACTGGATTGGATCCACAGGCAAGAAGAAATTTATGGGACCTGATCAGGGAAATCCGCAATAATGGAACGACCGTGATCATTACAACCCATTATATGGATGAAGCCGAAGTATTATGTGACCGGGTAGCGATCATTGACAGCGGAAAAATCATTTCGATGAATACACCGGATAAATTGATTGATGAACTGGTTGCTTCGGGATTTGAAAAACCAAAAGAAGTAAAACAGGCCAATCTGGAAGATGTATTTATTCATTTAACAGGGAAAGCTTTACGCGAAGCCTGATTACTCACAAACAGAACACGGTATACTATGTCAAATGATTTGAGATATCCTATAGGTAAATACGAACCGCAACCCTATTCAGAAGAACAAAAACAGAAATGGTTGGCCGATATCCGTTTTCTTCCTGAAGAACTGGAACGTTCATTATTGAACCTGGATGCCGCACAATTGAATACACCTTATCGCGAAGAAGGATGGACCGTAAAACAATTGGTTCACCATGTTGCAGATAGTCATATGAGTGCCTATACCCGTTTTAAGTTGGGTCTGACCGAAAATAATCCCACCATCAAGCCTTATGACGAAAAAGCCTGGGCATTATTGGCAGATAATGATTTAGTACCTGTAAACATATCAATCACCTTATTACATGCCCTTCACCAGCGCTGGCTGGCTGCTATTAAAGATTTACCAGATACTGCCTGGGAAAGAAAAGTAGTACATCCTGAACATGGGCGCGAAATGAGTCTTTGGTTTCTTCTGGGTTTATATGCCTGGCATGGAAAACATCATACAACGCATATTACTTCACTGCGTGAAAGGATGGGTTGGTGATGGAAAAGAATATGCAATGGAAAACCCTTTCCTCCGAAAAACTTTTCAGTGAAACCTGGATGAATATCCGGGTAGATACCTGCGAAAAACCTGATGGTACGATTGTCTCCCCATATTATGTATACGAATTTCCGGAATGGGTAGCTGCTTTGGCCATTACAAAAGAAGGTGAAATTATTCTTGAAAGACAGTACAGGCATGCTTTACAAATAACAGGATTAGAAGTGCCGGGTGGTTGTGTAGATAAAACGGATCAGTCCTTTGAAGCAGCTATGGCCAGAGAATTATTGGAAGAAACGGGTTACCAATTTGAGCAATTTACCTACCTGGGCGATACTTCGGCGAATCCTTCTACCAATAGTAACCTGATGCATATGTATTTGGCTACCGGCGGACAGAAAATAAAAAAGCAGGAACTGGATCCGGGAGAAGATATTGAAGTGCTATTGGTAAGTATGGATGATTTCATCAAGTTGGTAAAGGAGAATGCATTCATACAATCCATGCATATGACCCTGATCTACAAAGCACTCGAGAAACTCGGAAAACTCAGAATTGGATAATCGCATCGCTGGATCTTATCTTAGGATGCCAGATTTACTTCTCCTACCAGAAATACACTTCCGCAAACCAAAACCAGGTCATCTTTATCAGCCTTGCTTAAAGCAGATTGGAGTGCTTCGTCAATATGATTGAATGTATTTCCAGTAAGCTGATGATTCTGCGCTTTCATTTGTAAACTGGTAGCATCCAGTGCACGCGGTATTTGTGCCTGGGTAAAATAATAACTGGCCTGTTTGGGTAATAGGCTAAGAACACTATCAATTTCTTTATCCTTTACCTTACCTATCACAATATGCAGATGATGAAAATCCATGAATTCCAGTTGCTCCCTAATTTGTTTGATTCCATCTACATTATGCGCCACATCCAGTATTACTGAGGGGTGGGAGTGAACCAGTTCCCAACGGCCATGCAAGCCAGTCAGTCTTTTTACATGTGGTAATGCTTTCTGTACGATTTCTGTGCCTGTATTCCATCCCATTATTTGTAACTGGTGCGCGGCTTCTAAAACGGTAATTATGTTTTTAGTTTGGTAAATACCCGTTAAATCCAATTGATAATTTGTATGCGCATCATGTTGCTTATCCACTACTTCAACATCCAGTTGATGATGACTATATTTCCAATCTGCAACATATCGTTTTTCTTCAGCGAAAAAATTAGGGGTTTGGGAATTTTCTGCAGAAACTGATGTGATGACATTTTCAAAAACGGGTCTTGTTTCCGGAATGGCTTCTCCGATCACAACAGGAACGCCTTTCTTGATGATACCCGCTTTTTCAAAAGCTATTTTTTCAAGCGTATCACCCAGCATATTCATATGATCCCAACCAATATTGGTTATCACACTCAGTTCCGGAGAAATGATATTGGTGCTGTCTAATCTGCCACCCAGTCCTACTTCAATAACAGCTATGTCCACATTTCTACTGGCGAAATAATCGAAAGCCATCGCTACGGTAATTTCAAAGAATGATGGCTCAATTTCGTCAATCAGTGGCCTGATCCTTTCTGTGAAATCAACTACAAAATTTTCTTCACACCATTTTCCATTTATCTTGATCCGTTCTCTGAAATCTTTTAAGTGGGGTGAGGTATATAATCCGGTTGTATAACCGGCTGTTTGCAAAATGGCTGCCAGCATATGACTGGTAGAGCCTTTACCATTTGTGCCTGCGATATGTATCGATTTGAATCTATGCTGCGGGTTGCCCAAGGCTTCGCATAACCTGAGTGTATTGGTCAGATCCTTTTTATAAGCGGCTGCCCCAATGCGACTAAACATCGGTAGTTTATTCAATAAATAGTCAATCGTTTCAGAATACAGCATAGTCAACTGCAAAGATGCAACAATAAATCATCCATGAAGCTTGAAATTGAATATCAGGGTGCCTGATTGTTCAGCAGCATTCGCTGCATTTAACTTCAGAAGTGTGGCCTTGCGAACAGCAATGGACAGGATATTTTTATTGGTAGTGGTTGTGCCTTTCTGATTTACAATTGCACGGGTTACATTCCCGGAATTATCTACTGTAATATCAACAGCTACTTTTGCATTTTCATTAAAATCATCTTCAAAATTGGGATAACGGGTAATATTTCTGCCGTTTAATCCGCTTTTGATTTTTACACCGCTGTTACCACCCAAACCGCCATTACCACTGGCCGCATTCCCTTTATAGCTGTCAGAATTAGGATTCCCACTTGAATTTCCCTGATCTCCTTTTCCACCTGCGATCCCCTGATTTTGCACCCCATTATAACTATCTGCCCGGTTTCCACTGGATGCGGTAGCCGTACCTCCTTTGAAAACAGCTTTTGGTTTCGCTTCAACCGGTGCTGGGTGGGTGACCGGTTCAACCATTTTCTTTTTTACCATCGTAACCGGATGAATCAATGGTTTATTGGCAGGTTTACTTTTCGTTTTATTAATTGACGGGGCATCTCCATCCGCATATTCATCTGTATTGATTTTAGGCTGCGAAACGGCAGGTGTGTTTGATTCCGGAGGAGATATTTTTTTGTCTTCTGCCAGTGAAGGATCACCGGGAATTTGTGGCGCAATGGCCCCTGAGCCTGTTTCGCTATTGCCAAGATTTACTTCAATCCCTTCTCCCAATTCGGGTGGAGGTATTACAGGTAATGTCCATTGCAGAAAGAAGAACAAAAGGAAAAGCAATACGCAAATCCCCAGTGTGTATAAGGAAGCGCGAATATTCTTTTCTCTTTCAAAAGTGGCCGACATGGACTGATAATTGGTCATACCAAATGTACTGTGAATGAAACGGGAAATGAATGATGTTGAAAATTACATCCTTACCCATCAGGTAATCCACTTATCCGGTATAAATAAAGGTTAAGGTTTCCTATACTGCCTGGTTTTACGGGCTTATATAGAAAATCTTAACCAAGAAAAATGTTCAATAAGTGGTTAATGCGATTTAATATAATTGATAGCTGCATCCACTACCAGATCAGATCCACTTTGGTAAGCGGCCGTGGTTTCTCTTGCATAAATATCCGGAGGCACACCCTTGCCTTCGTAGATTTCGCCATTTATATATTTGAACATAGTAGAAGAAGTATACGTAAACAGATAGCCTGTGCTGCCAAAAGCCCCGGTGCCTATTGTAAACTGTCCGCCGTTATAATACACTGATGGTGCCAATGGCCCGTTTGCTCCATAGGTTCTTGTACCAATGAATTTACCATTGGGTAAGGTTTTGATGGCCATTGTAGTAAGTTCAGCCATACTTGCTGATAAATGATCTGCCAAGGCTACAATCGGAACAGTGATTTTTACCGACCCACCTACCCAGGGTTTTACAACAGCTGGGGCCCAGGGTGTGTAATCCAATCTGCCGATCCCATTTTTAGCCCTTGTATATCCAATATTCAATTGTGAAGTAATCATCTGCCCAACCAGGTAATCCAGATCGGCAATTTCGCCTCCTCCATTTCCCCGTAAATCAATAACTACCCCTTTAATATAATTAGGCAGGTTATGGATCATGCTGAAAAAATAATTAAATACGGGTTGTGTATTCACAGAAGCTTGCGAAATAGCAAAATTATTAAAGTAGAGATAGAGAATACTATTATTGATGGTTCCAGAAACCGCTTTGAATGCAGTGGCACTTCCATCCAGCGTAATGGTATCAACTCCCTGAACAAGGGTTGCCGCATCTATATATTTTTTAGGGATCAGCGAATCAAGTACGGCACCTGGAAATGTGCTATCGGTAAAATAATTTGGATTTATGTTAAGCAGACGGTTCTCGGAAGGACTAAAACTATTCCCAGTTAACTCGAAGGTTAAGTTATAATGAGAATCAACCAGGCCTTTTGTCATTTCAGAAAAGTATTGCTCTGCCAGGGTTTCATTGGCATTATTAAAGACTTTTAAGTTATCAAAAAGCGGTTTGTAAGTAGTATACATTTTATCCCAGTCGGTGGAATCGATTCCCCAGAATACATAATTACTGTTCATCCCCGACCAGAATGCCTGAAAAAGATCGGGGTAACTATCTCCCGGATAATTCTGTGCATTATTGGAAGCGGTCAGGTCTTTGCGACAGGATGAAAACGAAAAGGCAATCACCAGCGAAAATGCGATAAGTAGGAGGAATTTATTTTTAAAAGAAGGTATTCTGATCATAAAATATTTTTTTAGACGGGTTGACTATACAGATCTGCGATTAATAAAAGGAGCCGAATAAATTATCCAGACTAAACAAACAACCAATGGATATCCCAAAAGTGTCGTTATACCTGGGTACCTGGTTGGTCTGGTATTTTTTTTGCTGATCTGTGAAAGAACCCGTGTATTTTCCTTCAATAAAAAAACGATAAGAAGAATTTACTTCATAACTGATACCCATTCCGGCCACCCAGCCGAGTTCCAGGCGGTTGTCTTTGATGTTACTGAAAGTATATTTTTCATTATAACTGTACCCGTAATTTTCATTCAGGGCCGAGCTTGGATTTGATGAAGAGTAGGCCGTATCATTTGGATTAAGGATATTGGGTTCAGTTCCTTTCACATTGCCCGAAAGCCAGTAAGCTCCATATAAGCCCAGGTTAGCGTATCCCCGCAATTGCTCACCTCCAAAACTGAAATTCCCCATGATAGGTAATTGGATATACCCGTTGGTATTTTTCTGATAAATACCCTGAAAAAAGCCGGTTCTGTTTATCTGATAATTTTTTTGCGTATAACTGGGTGATGCCTGTAAAGCAAACCACTCGTTAAACTGGTACAAAACAGGAATACCGATTGAAATTCCGGAAGCGCTGTTATAAGTAGTAAAAGACTGTGCCGAATTGTTGGTGATTAGGTAATTCTTATTGCCACCGGCTTCAATACCCAGATAAAACTGTGCTTTTGAAGTATAAGAAATCAGTAGAAGGAAAACCATACATACAAATCCTGTTCGTTGCTTACTCATAAATATAATTTCATGATAAATAAAGGGGGTAAGTAAAAATAAAATGATAATCTCACATAATATCGGTTTTAAACATATTTATATCTCTTCTAACAAACTCAAAATGAAAAGGTTTCCCCCTTCCTTTAACAACGAATCCGGGTAGGATACTACCTGTTAAAGGTTCAGTAATCATAGCAGGAAACCGAAGATAAATCTGGCCGGTAGAAATCTGTTGACTAATGTACATAAATGATTTCATTACCCGAGGATTAGGTATAAAATCAGGATGCTTTTAACAGGCTATCTGCTGCCGGGTGTTTACTAAGAATATGTTAAAGAAGAAAAGAGCTGATATTGTTCATTTTTTGGATATTCCATAAGAAGGACAACTCAATACTTTATAAAAACATCGTAACCAAAACGAATCAGCGTTCCTGTTATAATAATCATAAAAAAATAGCGGATAAAACGGTTACCCCTGGATAGGGCCATCTTGGCCCCCAGTATACCTCCCAATCCATTGCAGATGGCCATCGGAATGGCAATTTGCCAAAGGATAATTCCCTTTAAAAGAAACAGGATAATGGAACCGAAATTGGTTGACAGATTAATCATTTTAGCATAGGCACTGGCATGCAGGAAATCAAAACCCAGGATCGTAATGAAACAAAGTACGAGAAAACTGCCGGCACCCGGACCGATAAATCCATCGTAAAATCCGATTACCAGACTGATCAATAATCCATACACCAATTGGCTTTTGGCAGAATGTGTTTTATGAATATGTTGCCCGAAATTTTTCTTTGTATAGGTATATACAGCTACAAAGATTAATACAAAAAATATGACGGGCTTCATGAAACGGTTTCCCATTACGGATAATACTTCTGAGCCTGCGAATGCAGCGAGAAATGCTGTTACGCACATCAATAAGACAGGTTTCCACTGTATGCTTACCCGCTTTATATATTGGGTAACCGCCAGTCCCGTGCCAGTAAAAGCAGGTAATTTCAATGAGCCAATAACGGTTGCAATGGGAAATTGTGGTAACAAAATTAAAGCGGCAGGTGTCTGTATCAATCCACCACCACCCGCAATAGCATCTACAAAACCGGCAGAAAAAGCGAAGAGACAAAGTAGAAAAAGGGTCAGACTATCAATCATAAGTAAAACAGTATTTCCGGGCCTTATTCATAAAGGGTTTCCGAGTTTCTTTTTGGCTTTCTCCGGGTATTTGCCAATACCAATCCTGACACAACTAATAAACCACTGATCAAATGCACATGGGTAATTCTTTCTCCCAATAGCCAAACAGCTTCCAGGGTGCTGAAAATGGGTGTCAGGTTGCCAAACAGAACGGTTCTCCCCGTGCCGAGTTTCTGAATGGCTATATTCCAACTCATAAACGAAATAACGGAAGTGCCGGCGCCGAGATACAGAATCACACCTATCAGTTGCCAGCTCCATTGTGTTTGCATACCGGCTGATTGTTCAATAATAAACCCCGGGATTAACATAATTGTACCCACAAAGAATATAATAAACAGGAAACTGAGGGAGGATATTTGCAATGGCTTTTTTCTGACCAATACATTATACACGGCAAATGCCATGGCACCGCATAATACCCATAGATCTCCTTTAGAGAATCTAAAACTGAGCAGGGTTTCCAGTTTACCACCTGATAGTAATAAAAGGATACCCGATAAACAAACCATGATCCCTACTAACCGAAACGCGCTGATTTTTTCTTTTAAAAATATCAGTGCAAGCACCGTAGCAAAAATAGGCGAGGAGGTAGTGCCCACCAGTGCAAGGTTAATAGCCGAAGTATAATGTCCGGCTAAATAAATGAAACTATTGAATAAAGTGATTCCGGATAAAGCGACCCAGATCAGGTATTTTCTATGGGTATATAATAGCTTTTTCTCGCTCGAAAAAGATTTCCATGCGATAGGGGCCATAATACAAGTTGCACTTTTTCGTTTCCAATTTCTGGTACTTTTAATAGGTATTGCAATTTTTCTTTTAATTCTA
>CAIWKU010000204.1 GCA_903913355.1 uncultured Bacteroidota bacterium
ATAAGGTAACTTCCCATAGTTTTCTTTATTTTGACTGTTATTTTGCCATCTATTCCATCCATTATTTATGACCCGGTATTACAAGCATATAGCTGTTATTCTTCTACTATTGCAGTTTTCCTGCAAACCCAAAAAAGAGCAAACCTTATTCGAGTTAATGGACAACACCGGTATCAATTTCCGGAATGATGTAGCTGATGGAAGAAAAGAAAACAGTTTCCTGTTCCGGAACTTCTATAATGGCGGTGGTGTGGCGATTGGAGATATTAATAACGACGGATTGCCCGATGTTTTCTTCACCTCCAACATGGGGGAAAATAAATTATACCTCAATAAAGGTGACTTCAAATTTGATGATATTACAACCAAAGCAGGATTCAAGCAGGATAGCATGTGGAGCACGGGTGTGGTATTTGTAGATATCAATAATGATGGCTGGCTCGATATATATGTCTGCAATTCCGGGCATATGTCGAATGGTAACCGACGGAATAAATTATACATCAATAACCACGACCTCACGTTTACTGAATCCGCAGCAAAATATGGATTGGATCATAAAGCCTATTCTACCCAGGTATCTTTCTTTGATTATGATATGGATGGTGATCTGGATTGTTTTATGATAGACAATAGCCCCATTCCCGTTAATCAATTAGGCTACAATAATAAACGGGATCTTCCAGAAAATGAATGGGCCGTTGGTGAGTTTTTAAAAGGTGGTGGAAACCACTTATTCCGAAATGACAACGGGCATTTTACCGAAGTAACCAAAGAAGCCGGTATCCATAGCAGCCTGATCAGTTTTGGATTGGGGGTTTCAGTAGGGGATATCAATGGAGACGGGTACCCGGATATCTATGTTTCCAATGACTCTTATGAAAGAGATTATCTCTATGTGAACCAGAAAAATGGAACATTCAAAGACGAGTTTGAAGACCGTATCAAACATACCAGTTTCTCTTCAATGGGATCGGACCTGGCGGATATCAATAACGATGGACTGCCGGATATATTCAATACAGATATGCTTCCTGATGATGACTATCGATTAAAAACCACCGGAGCTTTTGATAATATTGATCTCTTTAATACCAAGCTAAAAACCGGATTCTATTACCAATATGTAAAAAACTGTTTACAGATCAATAACCGTTCGGGTAAATTTATCGAATCTGGTAATTACAGTGGGGTATCTGCTTCTGACTGGAGTTGGGGCGCTTTGCTTTTCGACATGGATAATGATGGGTACAATGATATCTATGTTTGTAATGGCGTGAACAGAGATGTTACTGATCTGGATTTTATTGAATTCTTCGCCAATGATGTGATACAAAAAATGGTATTAACCGGCGAAAAACAGGATGTGGATCAGGTATTAAAACATATCCCACAAAACCCCTTACTCAATAAGGCATATCATAACCAACACGACCTTCGTTTCATAGATATGGCCCAGGCCTGGGGTTTTAAACAACCCAGTTTCTCCAACGGTGCCGCTTATGGCGATCTGGATAATGATGGAGACCTTGACCTGGTAGTAAATAATGAGAACCAACCCGCATTTGTATATCGCAACAATAGTCGCGAGATCAATAAGAATCATTATATCGGATTAAAATTACAAGGCAGCGATAAAAACACATTTGCCATTGGAAGCAAAATCAATATCTATCGGGGCAATGAAATTATTATGCGGGAACTGATTCCTAGTCGGGGGTTTCAGTCCTCCATGGATTATAAACTCATTATAGGCCTCGGACAATCCACTACGATAGATTCCATGGTCATCATTTGGCCCGATCTATCAGTTTCTTCTTATCAGCACCCGGCTATTGATACGGTTCATGTGATTAAGCAGGTAGCGAAGAATTCACTCTTTCATCCATTTGTTAAGCAGTCAGTGCCCCATTTGATGGATTCAGTAAAATCTGTTTTTGAAAAACATGAGGAGGATGGCAATATTGATTTTTATTATGAACGTAATCTTCCTAAACTATTATCACGTGAAGGGCCCAAAGCAGCCTGTGGAGATGTAAACAATGACGGCCTGGAAGATGTATATATTGGTGGAACTTTTGGCCATCCCGGGCAATTATATCTCCAGAAAAAAGATGGACATTTTGAGAAGAAGGCGGAGAAAGCATTTGAACAATTCAAAGATTTTGAGGACGTAGCGGTATTACTATTTGATTGTGATCATGATGGAGATCTCGATCTCCTGGTTTGTCCGGGTGGAAATAATAACAAACCAGAAAGCCGTCAGATGCAGCTGCGATTATATAAAAATGATGGGAAAGGAAATTTCGACATAGATTTTTCTGCATTCCCGAATACCGGAATGAATATCGGGGTAGCCATTGCGGAAGATTTTAACCACGATGGATTTCCTGATCTGTTTATTGGAGGCAGATCAGACCCCAGGAACTATGGGGTAGACCCTTCAAGTTATATTTTTATCAATGACGGGAATGGACATTTTACGGATATCGCCAAAACCAAGAACCCGGATATTGCTCATATTGGAATGGTTACGGGTGCCGTATGGGCGGATATTACCGGCGATTCAGAAAAGGAATTGATCATTACCGGTGAATGGATGGCACCGAGAGTATTCAGTTTCAAAAAAGATCATTTCGAAGAAATCAAAACCAATCTTTCCAATATGATTGGCTGGTGGCAAACCGTTACAGTTGCAGACCTGGATGGAGATGGTAAGAATGATTTGATACTCGGAAATATTGGCGAAAATTTTTATCTCCATCCCGATGCAGAACACCCGGTTAAATTATGGTTGAATGATTTTGATCAGAATGGTTCGAGTGACAGGATTATGACGAGCACCATCAATGGAAAAGATATGCCCGTGTTTATGAAGCATGAAATGGAGGACCAGATCCCCTCCCTCAAGAAAAAAAGTCTTAAGCACAGGGATTATGCCAGTAAATCGATCCAGGAATTGTTTTCATCAGAACTGATCAGTTCCTGTAAAGTAAAGCAATTCAATTATTGTGCTTCCGTAATTGCCATGAACAAGGGCAATGGGCAATTTGCAGTACAAAAATTACCTATAGAATTACAATTATCCTCTATCTGCGCCATTCATTGTACAGATTTGAATGGAGATGGTAAACCAGAT
>CAIWKU010000205.1 GCA_903913355.1 uncultured Bacteroidota bacterium
GGTGTTTTGCTGCTGCTACCCATATTATGACGAAGACCCAGGGTATGTCCCACTTCGTGTGAGGAAACAAAACGGATCAATTGACCCATCAGTTCATCATCAAATTTCATTTTTCTTGCTTTGGGATCAACCGCTGCAGTCTGAACCATATACCAGTCATGTACCAGTTTCATCACATTATGGTACCAGCCGATATGACTTTCCAGGATCTCACCACTACGCGGGTCATGTATTTGCGGACCATACGCGTTTTCAATATCAGAAGCGAAATAGCGGATTACAGAGTAACGGGCATCTTCCAGACTCATATCCGGATTATTTACCGGCCATTCTTTACCAACGATTGCATTTTTAAAACCGGCTTTTTCAAAAGCTTTCTGCCAGTCGTTGATACCATCAATCAAAGGCTTAACCCATTGTTTTGGAGTTGCCGGATCAATATAATAAATGATCTGTTTGGCGGGTTCCACCAGTTCCCCACGATTATATTTCTCCATATCCTCCGGTTTAGGCTCCAGTCTCCAGCGAACGGCGAAAGTCTGGTTTTCTACTTTTTGCTGATCATCACTATACACAACAAAGCGGTCAGCAAAATAACCAACACGGGTATCAAACAAACGACGGTTCATAGGTACCTTAGGCAGAATAATCATCGAAGTATTCAACTCAAGTGTAACAACACCCGCGTTTGACGCAGCAGGTAATGTTACTCCGCCACCGCCACCCAGTCCGGCCAAACCACCACCACTATTAGACCCATAGGTTTTCACAGTCTTGATTTCAGTATTGGTAGGGAAAGTATGAATGCTTTGGATATAGGATCTGTCGGCCATGATCATAGAAAGACCAAACTGACGCTTGTCGTTCGGATCAAGCCCCACAATCTGGTTATCACCTTTAAAGAAATCGGTAACGTCAACAACCACACCTGAAGAATCTTTATTGAATGCGGCTATTGGGAAAGCAAAACCAATCGGATCCAGGTAGGAGTTTTTAACCGCTTTTGAAATGGCTGAAGTAGAATCGGCAGTACTGATCAGGGTAACTACGCGAACAAAAATATTATTACTTGGGCCTTTTTCAAATTTCAGACTTTGTTGATTGACTTCTTCCCCACCGTATTTTCCACCACCGCCAGGAACCCTGGAAAAGCGTGTTACAGCGAGGATTTCACGACCCAGGATGGAGTCGGCAATTTCGAAATAGTACTTCTCATCTACTTTGTGAACCGTAAAAAGGCCTTTTTTGGTAATAGCCTTATCGGTAATGATTTCTTTATACGGACGAGGCCCCTGTCTGGTAGCGGCAGCACCAAAACCGGCTAAACCTGCTGGTAATCCACCCCTTGTTGGGGCGCCACCTGCCGGTATTGAATCTCTTTGTTGCGCCAATGCCATCGTAGAGGCAAAAAGCGCCATAGTTAGTAAATGCTTTCTCATAAGTTTAAAATATAAATTTTAATAAGTTTTTAAAGATACAAGTGGTTTTTGACAGGAAACAAATAAATTCTTGCCGTTGGATGAGTGGTAAAAAGGGGGATTCTGGTCGGTGAAAATAATGGATGGGCAAATGGAAAGGAGTAAATGGGGTTAACCTATGAAGAAATAATTAATATAAGAACTTTCATGGAATCTAAATTTGTTGCATGGCATAAAATAGCTATTTTGTATTCCCATTTGACAAATTGAAAGATAGTTTTGCTTTTTCAAAACTTTTTTCAGTACAATTGCGGAACAATTAATTAACAACTGAAATTATTAAAAAACCAAAAATCAATTGAATCATGGCTGAGACAAAACCAACTGCTAGTGCCGCTGTAAAAAGCCCATCTTCTGCACAACCTAAAAAAAGCAGTAACACAATTTCATGGATTGCACCACTTACTTGTATCATTCTTGGTTACTGTATTTGGCGTTTTGTATTGGGTGCACCTGGTAATTTCACAAATCCAGATCCGAATGGTGGTTTTTGGCCACAGCATAAAGGACCTAAAGGAACTTTCACCAAAATGTATGAGGGTGGTATCATCGTTCCGGTTCTGATCGGTTGTTTTTTAACTGTATTAACTTTCTGTATCGAAAGATTTCTTACTGTTACGAAAGCTTCTGGAACCGGCAGTATTGCTGAGTTTGTTCGTACTGTACAGTTTCACCTTGCCAACAAAGATGTTGATAAAGCACTGGCTGCATGCGATAAACAAAAAGGATCAGTAGGTAATGTAATGAAAGCCGGACTGAAAAAATACAAAGAAATGATTACCAATACAGAATTGGTAACTGAACAAAAAGTATTGAATATTCAAAAAGAAGTAGAAGAAGCTACTGCACTTGAATTACCTATGCTGGAAAAGAACCTGGTGTTCTTATCTACCATTGCTTCTGTGGCAACCCTGTTGGGTCTGTTAGGAACGGTAATGGGTATGATCAGATCGTTCTCTGCTCTTGGAGAAGAAGGTGGTGGAGATGCTGCCCGTGCATTGTCTCAAGGTATTTCTGAAGCCTTGTTTAATACGGCATTGGGTATCGGTACTTCTGCTATTGCCATTATCATGTATAATGTGTTCACAACTCGTATTGACGGAATCACTTACGGAATTGACGAATCAGGTTTCACATTAACCCAAAGTTTTGCAGCTAACTACAAATAATCTTTGGATTGTTTGTGGAATCAGCAGCATTTTGAATCTTTAATTGTGAAACATTAAATAAATAACAATGGGTAGAGCCAAATTACCTCGTAAGAGTACAAGCATCGACATGACAGCCATGTGCGATGTGGCCTTTCTGTTGTTGTCTTTCTTTATCCTTACAACCAAATTCAAACCTTCAGAAGCTATTGCGGTAGTCACACCTAAATCTGTGGCAGCCAAAGTAGCACCTACCAAGGATATTGTAGAGATAATTATTGACAAGGACGGAAAAGTGTTTCTTACACTGGATGATGAGAATATTAAAGAAATCATGGTGAATACACTGAATAATACCAAAAACCTCGGTCTGAACCCAACTGCTTTTAAAAGAGCACAGTTCTTCGGGGCACCTTTCAGTGGAATGGCCTCTTTTCTTGCGCTTCCTGAAGAACAGCGCAAAGGCAATTTATTACCAGGTATTCCTGTGAAAGACTCCAGTAATAATGAGTTGACAGTCTGGATGACTTTGGTAAGAGATGCCTATCAGGGTAAAAAACCGAATATCCTTTTGAAAGGGGATAACCTGGCAAAATACCCTGCTTTTAAAAGTGTAGTAGATGCTTTTAAGAAGAATGATTTTCTGAAATTTCAAATGGTAACCAATCCGGTAAGTATTCCGGTGGGAACTGATTTATGGAAGAAAACACAAGCAGGAGAAAAGCGCGACGAGTAAGTAAATTAATTATCAACGAAAACTAAATTCTACCGACATGGCAGAAATGGATACCTCGAGTGGCGGTGGCCATAAAAAAGGCCCCGGGGTCAAAAAAGGGAAGAAATTATCGACCCGGGTTGATCTGACGCCCATGGTGGATCTGGGCTTCCTGCTCATTACGTTTTTTATCTTTACCACAACGATGAGTCAGGCTACTGCAATGAAGCTGATCTTACCGAAAGATGCTGATAAACCGGAAGACCAGAACAAAGCAAAACAGTCTGGTGTAATTACCATCCTGCTGGGAAAAGACAATAACGTGTTTTATTATGAAGGAGAACTGGATAACAGTGCCTCTAACTTCAAAACGTCAAATTTTAAAGATATCCGCGATGTGCTGATCAAAAAGAAGAACAGCGTGGCTGAACTGAAGGATTTTGTGGTTATCCTGAAACCTTCAGAAGAATGTACCTACAGGAATGTGGTTGATATCTTAGATGAAATGACGATTAATGTGTGTACACGATATGCGTTGGTTGATATCACGCCCATCGAAACACAATTGGTGAAGAAGACAGAGGAAATTGCTGCCACCTCGCCTGGTCAATAAAGCATTAATTACAAAAGACATTTACAATGGACATAAACAAAATTTTATCCGCAGACATTCTGGATATTCTTTTCGACGGAAGGAATAAGCAGTATGGTGCCTACGATCTGCGTAAAACATATAGCAAGCGTATCACCTATGCATTGGTGGGTACAATGGTAATATGCCTTTTACTGGTAGTGGGTTCTATTATTGCCAATTCAACCAAAAAATCAAAAGCCGAGATTGTTATTGCGGAAGTTAATCTGGAGAATGTTAAGGAAGAAAAAAAGCCTGAACCACCTCCACCACCTCCACCACCAAAACAGGAACCACCTAAAGTGGAAATGGCTAAATTCACTCCTCCAAAAATCGTGAAGGATGAAGAAGTAAAACCCGATGAGGAAATCAAAGAAGTTGAAAAACTAGAAGATACCAAGATCGGTACCATTAACCAGGAAGGTGCCAAAGATGATGGTATCGTGGCACCACCTGTTGAAAAAGGAAGCGGTGTAGTAGAAGCCCCCAAGCAGGAAGAAGATTACGATAAAGTATTTACTGTTGTACAAATTGCAGCAGAGTTTCCTGGTGGTTTACCTGCCTGGACTAAATACCTCGAGCGTAACCTGAATAGGGATCTGCCTGTTGAAAATGGTGCGCCTCCTGGAAAATACACGGTAGTAGTTTCTTTTATTGTAAGTAAAACAGGTGATATTAGCGATGTAACTGCTGAGAACGATCCTGGTTACGGAACAAAAGCAGAAGCCATCCGTGTAATTACCAAAGGACCTAAATGGAAACCTGCGGTACAAAACGGAAGAAATGTGATCTATCGTCACAAACAAAGTATTACTTTCCAGGTTTCAGAAGAATAATTTCTTTGTTAAATAATACAATTTAAAATCCCTGCATCAATTGCGGGGATTTTTTTGTTTGTAATCTTGTGGTATTAGCTATTAGCATTTAGCTGTTGGCTATTAGCTGTTGGCAGGGTTGGTAATAAACGAAATTGACTTGTATTATTTTGCTAATAGCTAATAGCCAGCAGCCAATAGCCAAGCCCCAACCCCCAAGCCCTTTTTTGTGGATTTCCCTCCTTCTCTGAATCATAGTAAAAAATCAAATACTATGGAACAGAACAAAATTCTCTCCGCGGATCTGCTAGATCTTTTATTTGAAGGCAGAAATAAAAATTATGGTGCGTATGAATTACGCCGTTCTTACCAACAGCGCATTAATATGGCTTTGGGAGGAACTTTTTTTATTTGCCTGCTTTTTGTTGTAGGTTCATTACTAGCCAATGCCGGTAAAAAAAGAATCAAGACAGATATTGTTACAACAGTTGAATTGGAAAATTTTAAAAA
>CAIWKU010000206.1 GCA_903913355.1 uncultured Bacteroidota bacterium
CATTGCTGTGGACATCAATAGTTATGATGCCAACTTTTTTATCCTTCTGCGCAACCGACAATGCGCCATTTGGTCCGGTGATCTCTTCATAAAGTTTACCTAAAATACTATCCTGTTGCAGTGTAAATCTAGACCTGTCTGCAAAAGGCTCAAACTTGATGCTTTTCAAATCTGGCCTTTCATCCCATCCTTTATCTAGCTGCCTGAATCCAATGTAATAGCTTGCCAGTGATTGCTGCTTATGATCAACCGTAATAGGATTTAAAAGTGTTTTTTCAACAAGCGAACGACTTTTCATTAACTCAATTAAATTGGCCCCGCTAAAAATACCGCCGCCTGAATTTCCCCCAAGATCAATTCCGAATGTATTAGCCAGCCCCAAAGCACCAGTTAAACCACCTCCTGCAGAATTTTTTTCTTCTTCTACAACAAATGTCAATGTAGCTAAGTAAACAGGTTTTTTAGAATATGCATATAATAACCCAATTACTGCTCCTACTGAACTAAAAATTATTATTATCAGCCATTTTTTATTTAAATACCCAATCCAGTTTTTGGTCTGAATTAAAATCTCTTTTAACGAAATTTCTTCTGAATCCCGTATTTTTATTTCATTACTTGTATTTAGTTTAGTCATTCCTTAAAATAATTATGAAAAGTTAATTTATAATTTAGTAATTGCAATAAGCACACCTGCTAAACTAGCCACTGCACTTGCCATACTTATCATTTCAAGTGCGGAGCTTCCTTTGCGCTCAGCCTTTTTAGGAACCACAATTTCACTTCCGGGCCTTACCTTAGGATAAGATTTAAAGAATAGAAAGTGTTTTGTAGTAGCCGCCCTTCCATTAGCATATACAATATACGCTTTCCGCTTCCAAGCTTCCGCTCCAAAACCTCCTGCATCGCTTATATAATCTTTGAAAGAATTTTCTGGTCGATAGGGCACTTGAGTTGTTAAGAGAACTGACCCACTAATCTTTATTTGGGCATCAAATTTTGGAATATATAATTCATCTTTTGAACGTAATACCATATCCTCAACCGAGCCTGGGTTTCTCATAATCTCTGCCAGATCGAGCGGTATTTGATCGTAATCACGCCTGATTTCCTCAGCTAATGTATTATTATTGGTACTGTCTTTTGTTTTGATATTTTTTTGAACCTTTTTCAAAACTTCTTCTGCTTTCTCTTTCTCTTTCTCTGTCTTATATCTTTTCAAATAAGCACCTTCCAGGTAAGCATCAGGCGTAGCCCCTCCTGCTCGTTTTAATACCTCACTTACTCTTTCGTTTCTACTGCTTAATGCATAAGGCCCGGGGTATTGCACTTGGCCGTCAACAATAACTGATTCAGGTAAAGTATACCCTGCTTTTCTTCTTACCGTAATTACATCAAAAGGTTGTAATGGTAGATTAGCGATAGCTGAACTCAAATCACCATTGATCTCCGTTTGCAGAATATTACTGGCCCGGGAATCTCCCTTGCTAATACTATCCCGCTTAATCAATCTGGCGATTTCCACATTCTTATAAGCTGCATCCGTAAACCCACCTGCCTGTAAAATCAGGTCTTTCAGGCTAAGCTTGTCTACATAATCATAATCTCCCGGCATTCGTACCTCCCCCTGAATAGTAACTTTAAAATGATCCCGCAAATCCTGGATAGAACTGATCAACACTTCATCTTCCCTTTTCAACAATGGGTTATTCTCAGCATCCCCTTGTAAAGCTTTTCGGATATCGAAGGAAACAAGAGAACGGGTCAGATCATCTTCCAATCGCAGAATCTGCCCCCTGCCGGTAAACGCATCTTCTTTTAAACCATCTGCTTTACGTATCAGATCGGCCACATGCAGGTTAGCAGACAATTCATATATGTCCGGCCTGTAAACAGCACCGATAATTTTAACCCTATTCTGGTAACGGTTCAAAATTTTAGAAGCCACAAATACATCTCCTGTATTGGGTATATAGGCTGTATATTCTGCAGACAAAAGATCATGCAGTTTTCGTTCCGTATCATTTCGCTGTAACACTTTTATCGAAGCTGTATACGC
>CAIWKU010000207.1 GCA_903913355.1 uncultured Bacteroidota bacterium
AAAAAACTGGCGACCAGTATTTATATGAAAAAGTATTGGAAACAGTAGCTTCATGGGGTACCCCTGATAATTTAATGTTTGTTGTGGGAGCCACTCGCGCAGATGAATTAGCAAATATCCGGCGCATTGTTCCCGATCATTTCCTACTGGTACCTGGGGTGGGAGCACAGGGAGGAAGTCTGGAGGAAGTATCTAAATATGGATTGAATAAAGAAGGCGGATTATTGGTGAATGCCAGTCGCGCGGTCATTTTTGCCAGCGATAAAGAAGATTTTGCCAAAGCAGCATCTCAAGCCGCAAAAGAATACCAAAAGGAAATGTCCGGATACCTGCAAACCAAATAAATAGCATCCAGGTAATGTTTAATCTACTGGCTTAGTTGTTTCTTTATACCATCAGCTAATTTATTGGCCCAGATGGTATGTTCTTTAGCCGAGTAATGTAACTGATCTGTCGATAATAAATCGGGATCGTTGACTACCTGTCTACTTTCCTCTGTAATATCTATAAACTGAGCACCATGCTTTTTAACAGCATTCCTGCAGATTGCATTGAATGTATCAATTTCAATCCCAATCGAATCCTTTTTTGATTTTTTGGCAAACGGCGTCATGCCCCAATCAGGTATTGATAAAACGAAAACATGCTCTGGTCTTTCCCCACTTAAGTGGATGGATTTATTGAGCAAAAAATCGAAATCTGCCGCAAACTCTTCCTGGCTAAGACCCCGATACTGGTTATTCACTCCAATCAGTAATGAAACAAAATCATAGGAATCAGATAATCGGGTATGCAAAATATGTTCAGCCAATTCAAAACTTGTCCAGCCAGTTTTGGCAATGATTTCGGGAGCTGTAAAATAAAAACCCGCGACTCTCAGCATTTGAACGGTCAAATAAGGAAAACCATCATACAGGGCAACCGATTCGCCAATAGTATAAGAATCGCCTAAAGCCAGATAGCTATAATGATGTTTGCTCATATCAGAACTGGCCTTTTAATATTTTATAAAATTGATACACATCTTCAAAGCTGCAATACATGGGTGCCGGTGCTACCCGGATCACCCCCGGTTCACGATAGTCAACAATAATTCCATTAGCAATCATTTTATCATGAATTTCTTTTCCTTTATCCATAAAATACAAAGACAATTGCGCTCCCCTGCTTTCCGGTTCAGTAGGAGTAATGATTTCAAAACGGAGATCGGGTAATTGATGCAAAAGATATTCCAGATAACCTGTGAGTAAAATGCTTTTTGCCCTTAATTTTTCAATCCCTGCTTCATCGAATAATGTAAGGGAAGCTTGTAAACAAACGGTATTAAATACTTGTGCAGTACTGATATTCCAGCCACTTGCATTGGATTTGGGAATAAACCCTTTTTCCATCTTGAATCGCAACTTTTCATCATTACCCCACCAGCCTCCCAGTCTGGGGGTATCCATATTTTCGGCAAACCGGTCATGAATAAATACACCGCCTATTGCTCCCGGCCCACCATTCAGGTATTTATAACTGCACCAGGCTGCAAAATCTATATCCCAATCATGTAATTGTAAAGGAATATTACCTGCAACATGTGCCAGATCAAAACCTGCGATTGCATGTACTTTATGTGCGGCTTTAGTGATGGCTTTCAGGTCAAAAAATTGACCGGTATAATAATTAATTCCTCCAAAAAGCACCATAGCAAGACTATCTTTTTGTTCTTCAATGGACTTAATAATATCCGCAGTTCGTAAAGTTTTTTCTCCATCCCTTGGTGCTATTTCAATGATGGCCGTTTCCGGATCATACCCAAAATGTTTTACCAGGGTTTCTACTGCATATTGGTCGGAGGGAAATGCTCCTGCTTCCATCATAATCTTAAATCGGCCATTACCAGGCCTGTAAAAACTGAGCATTAATAAATGGAGGTTTACTGTAAGTGCATTCATTACGGTGACTTCTGTTTCTCTGCATCCCATCATCCTGGCAAGTGACGGCTTCAAATATTCCTGGTAATACAACCATGGATTCTTTCCGCCAAAATATCCACCCACTGCTAATTCCTGCCAACTGGTTAATTCTGTTTGAACAGCCTGTGTAACATTTTTGGGCTGAAGTCCGAGTGAATTTCCACAAAAATAAATCGTATCCTTTCCTTGATGCTTAGGAAAATGAAAAGCCTGCTTTAGATATGCTAATTCGTCGGTACTATCGGCTTCTTTGGCAAATTCTAATGAAGGGGTAAATGGCACAGACATATGGCTTGTTTACTGCAAAGTAATAGCATTTACCAACTATTTTACAAACGGCTGTTTTCTTTACAAGGATTGCATTATTTTCATTGCTTCCAAAACATAAACCAACCGCCATGAGAAGCATTCAGTTAGTGCTGATATTTGCATTGATCAGTTTAGGGGCAACTGCCCAGAATACCCCGGTTACCAAGGCCAATTACCAATTAGCTGCTCGGTTTTCTCCTAAAAAACTGGAGAAATTGATTTTTACTACCAGTGTTGATCCACACTGGCTTAAAAAATCAGACCGCTTCTGGTATATGTATGAAACTACCGAAGGCAAAAAATGGTATATCGTTGATCCGGTAAAAGCCGAAAAAAAATTATTATTTGATAATGCTGACCTGGCTGCAAAAATTACCAGAATTGTCAAAGATCCATTTGATGCACAGCATTTAGGTCTCGACAGCATGCGTTTTATCAAAGATGAGAACTGGATTCAGTTTGAAGTAAAAAGCACCCAGGAAATTGAGAAAAAGGATTCCACAGCCAAAAAGGGTACCCCTCCTGTAAAAGATAAAAAAGTATTTTATTTTGAGTATAACCTGACAACAGGAGAGCTTGCGGAACTCAACGATTTTAAAAAACCAAAACGCAAACCCAACTGGGCTTCTATTTCTCCTGACGGAAATACGATTGTTTTTGGTCGTAACTACAATCTTTTCTGGATGGATAAGGCAAATTATGAGAAAGCAATTAAGAATGAAGACGATTCAACAATTATTGATCATGCCCTTACACAGGATGGTATAGAGAATTATAGTTATCATTCAGAAGGCAATCTGCAGGGAAATGGCGATTCGAATGTTGATAAAGAAAAAAATAAAAACAAAAGAAAATCTGTTTTTGTATTCTGGTCGCCCGATTCGAAACATTTTACACTGGAAAGAACGGATAACCGCAAAGTAAAAGACCTCTGGGTGATTAATAGCTTATCAGATCCAAGACCCACATTGGAAACCTATAAATACTGGATGCCTGGTGAAAAAGATGCCCCGGTGGATCATACTTATTTGTTTGATATAACTACCCAGACGGGGAAAGAATTACAGCTTTCCCTGTTTAAAGATCAGGGTATTGCACTTTGGTCAGATCCCGGTAAGATCAATACAAGGGATGATGATTACAGAGCCAATAAATGGCTGGGAACGAATGAAAAATTTTATTTCACAAGAACCAGTCGCGATCTGAAAAAAGTAGATGTATGTGTTGCGGATGTAGCAACAGGTACTGTTAAACCATTGATCGAAGAGCGTTTCAATACGTATATAGAAACCCGAAGATTAGGACTGATCAATGATGGTAAAGAGTTTATTCAATGGAGCGAGCGTGATGGTTGGGCGCATCTTTATTTGTATGATGAAAATGGAAAACTGAAAAACCAGATAACATCAGGTACTTTTCACGTAGAAAATATACTGGGAATAGATGATGCAAAAAGAGTCGTGTATTTTTCTGCGAATGGCCGTGAACAGGGAGAAGACCCTTATTACCTGCATGCTTACCGGGTAAATTTTGATGGTAGCGGATTGAAATTATTAAACCCCGGTGAGTTCGAACATGCGATGGCAATGAATGATGGGAAGAGCTATTTTATCGACAATTATTCACGCGTAAATACGGTTCCTAAATCAGCCCTGTATGCGGCAGATGGAAGAAAATTGCTTGACCTGGAAACGGCTGATCTGAATTCGCTATTTGCGGCAGGGTATAAATTCCCCCAAATATTTAAAGTGAAAGCAGATGATGGTATCACGGATATCTATGGTGTATTTTATAAACCTTTTGATTTTGATTCAACAAAAAAATACCCGGTAATTGAATATGTCTATCCAGGCCCGCAAACAGAAGCAGTAAATAAGGCATTTGGAAGATCAATGGATAGAACAGAACGATTGGCACAATTGGGTTTTGTGGTAGTAACCATGGGGAATCGTGGCGGACATCCATCACGCAGCAAATGGTACCATAATTATGGATATGGCAATCTGCGTGATTATGGTTTAGCAGATAAAAAAGCAACTGCAGAACAACTGGCGGATAGATATCCTTTTATCGATATTAACCGGGTAGGTATCCATGGACATTCAGGAGGAGGTTTTATGAGTACAGCCGCTATGTTGGTATATCCGGATTTCTTTAAAGTGGCAGTTTCCTCCTCTGGTAATCATGATAACTCGGTGTATAACCGCTGGTGGAGCGAACAGCACCATGGTGTAAAAGAAGTCATTGGAGATAAAGGGGATACATCGTTTTTATATTCGATAGAAAAAAACCAGGACCTGGTAAAAAACCTTAAAGGACATCTGATGCTTTCTACAGGGGATATTGATAATAATGTACACCCCGCCAATACCACCCGGGTTGTAAATGCATTGATCAAAGCGAATAAAAGATTTGACCTGGTGATTCTTCCCGGGCAAAGACATGGGTATGGGGATATGGTGGAATATTTTTTCTGGAGAATGGCGGATTATTTTACCAATTACCTGATGGGTGATAAATCAGACAGAACTGTAGATATGGAAGAAATCAATCGCGAAATTGAACAGAGTGGCGTAAAAGGGGCTGCAGCAGGCAATACGGGAAGAAGGGGCGGACCTGAGGATGAGGAGGATGATGATCAATAGGGTTTGAACAAATATTATTTGATAGAATACAAGCGCAAAGTAGCAGGATAGAATAGGCTACTTTGCGCTTTTTGCTGGTGCTATAACAAGCGGATATTACCGAAACGGCTGTTGATATGTATTTGCGAACCACCTGGTTTTCCAAAATTTCCGGTGTAGTGATGGTTAATTTGGAAGGCATTGCTTTTCATGCTGGCAGTTAAATTCTCCTCTTCTTTTATTGGCAAACTATTACTGCTGAGCCGGGCATTATAGGTGCTGATATCATAATCACCTGTAAAATCTTTTGGGAATACCAGGTAAAGGCTGGTATAGGAATTTTGCAGATCCAAACGTGTAACCGAATAATCAATAGGCATATCAATGCTGTTGCAAAAGTCAAACTTTGCCTGAATGGCTCCTGATAATTTTCCGATATCTACCTGAGAATACCTAAATTCCAGTTTACTGTTTTGAATACTGGTAGCCCTTAATTTACCAAAGGAAACAGATAGTAGGGAGCAATTGTCGAGTTTGCCTGCGATTAGTGTTCCATATTTCTCAATCAATTCACATTGACTGCTATAATCACCTATGGTTAACGGCCCAAAACTATTCTCCGCAATTAATTTTGCTTTGGCCGGAATATGGACCAGGTAATCAATTTGTATTTCATGTCCGCCCGAATATTCGTTTGAAGAATTGTTCCAATTGTCAAAATGGGTAATAAAAGAAATACTATCCTGTTTTTGATTATCGAGAATCAAAATTTCGTTAAGGAGCTGGTTCGCATATTCATGGGTTGTGGCTTTAACAACTATATGGGCTTCAACATGTATTTCCTCTTTATTCCAGGTTTCAATAACCAGTTTCCCGAAACGATTTTGTAAATGAACCGTTTCAGAGCCGAGTGAATAGGTTTTTGAATAGTCTTTTTGAAGCTTCACCGGCCAAATATGACTTGTTGTATCCTGTCCCTTGCCAAGCGTACAGCTCAAAACCAAACACAGGCAACCTAAAACGAAACGGGAAGCAATTATCGATATTTTCATAAAATTCCTTGTTTAGCATGGTTTTCAATAAGAGTAGATATTGAGAAAAAGGTTGGAACAAGGCAATTAAGGGTAGTTTTAAATAAAAATGAATCGATTACGCTGCGGCTCAAAGCTTCCCATTATTTTTGCTGAATAATTTCCACAGCCTCTTCAAAATATTTCGAAATCAAATCCAAAACCAGGTTATGGCTGTCAAAACAGATCAGTTTCAATCACCGGATTATTTCATGATCGATGAACTCTTTACGGAAGAGCAAAAATTTATCCGAGAAACAGTACGTAGTTACGTTAAGAAAGAAATTTCTCCCATTATCGAAGACTATGCCCAAAGAGCGGAATTCCCTAAACAGATCGTCAGACAAATGGGTGATCTGGGTTGTTTTGGGCCAACGATTCCTGAGCAATATGGGGGTGGTGGACTGGATTATATCAGCTATGGATTGATGATGCAGGAATTGGAAAGAGGAGATAGTGGTGTAAGAAGTACGGCAAGTGTTCAGGGTAGTTTGGTGATGTTTCCGATATACGCTTATGGAAACGAAGCACAAAGAAATAAATACCTGCCAAAACTCGCTAGCGGAGAATGGTTAGGCTGTTTTGGTCTTACAGAGCCAGACCATGGTAGTAACCCATCCGGCATGCTAACCCGAATTACCGATGCAGGTGACCATATGATATTGAATGGAGCTAAAATGTGGATCAGTAATGCACCTTTTGCGGATATAGCGGTGGTATGGGCTAAAAATGATCAGGATGAAATTCAGGGTGTAATCGTAGAAAGAGGAATGCAGGGATTCTCTACACCTACCACCCACGGAAAATGGAGTTTGCGCGCAAGTGCCACTGGAGAACTGGTTTTTGACCATGTAAAACTGCCCAAAGAAAACATACTTCCGGGAGTAAAAGGATTAAAAGGGCCATTGAGTTGTTTGTCAAAAGCTCGTTATGGAATTGCCTGGGGAGCTATCGGAGCCGCCATGGATTGTTATGATACAGCTTTGCGTTATTCTAAGGAAAGAATTCAGTTTGATCGTGCAATTGGAGGTTTTCAATTGCAACAAAAAAAACTGGCAGAAATGGTTACGGAAATTACCAAAGCACAATTGCTGGTGTGGCGATTGGGTGTTTTAATGAATGAGGATAAGGCAACTCCCCAGCAAATTAGTATGGCCAAAAGAAATAGTTGCGAGATTGCTACAAATATTGCACGTGACGCAAGACAAATTTTAGGAGCAATGGGTATCACAGGTGAATACAGTATTATGCGCCATATGATGAACCTGGAAAGTGTCATTACTTATGAGGGTACACATGATATTCATTTGTTGATTACTGGCATGGATATAACAGGGTTAAATGCATTTAAGTGATTAGTGGTATTCAATCATAAATTATTTGAATACTAATTAGGAATAAATAATTACTGATTAAATTTTCAAGTATTCAAAATGAAATTATTCTTAATCGGCATGATGGGTTCCGGTAAAAGCTATTGGAAAAAAAGGCTGGCTGATAAAATGAAGACTGGGGGCTATGATCTGGACTTTCTAATTGAATCACACGAAGAGAAAACCATTTCTGAAATTTTTGAGGAAGAAGGAGAAGAATATTTCCGCAAGTCAGAAGCGAAAATACTTAGATGGTTCGCTGAAAAGAAATCATTTGTATTGTCAACCGGAGGAGGCACACCCTGTTTTCATAATAATATAGAATGGATGAACCAACAGGGCGTAACCGTATGGCTTGATGAACCGGTTGCAATATTGGCAGAAAGATTGAAAACTGAAAAAGACCACCGACCCCTTATCCGCCATTTGTCGGATCTGGAATTACTGGATTATTTAACAGCCAAAAGAGAGGAAAGACTGGCTTTTTATAATCAATCCAAATTCCATCTTTTACCTGAACAGATCAATGATGCTTATTTTTCTAAACTGATTAAACAATATGCATAAACAATACCTGGTTACCGCTGCATGGCTGGCTGCTATTACTGTGGCTTTGGGTGCTTTTGGGGCACATGGATTAAAAGCAATCCTTACTCCGGCATCGCTGGCAACATTTGAAACCGGTGTCCGTTACC
Source organism: uncultured Bacteroidota bacterium (assembly GCA_903913355.1). Lineage (GTDB taxonomy): Bacteria > Bacteroidota > Bacteroidia > Chitinophagales > Chitinophagaceae > Sediminibacterium. Next base: position 8,033 of record CAIWKU010000207.1, read on the forward strand.
AGTTTTACCATGTTTTTGCCTTGGCTATCACAGGAATACTCTGGAAGGAATACCCGGGTAAACTACTTCTGATGGCAGGCCGCTTTTTTATTTTGGGGATTCTTTTTTTCTCTGGATCCCTTTACCTGCTTACTTTTTTAGCGGCACAGGGAATTTCCGATTTCCGCTGGGTAGGGGCGATCACACCTGTTGGCGGACTGTTTTTTATCCTTGCCTGGTTTTTATTGGGACTCTCCTTACTTCGTTCGGGAAAACAATAAAGTGGAAAACTGTTTTCAGGTTTACCAGTTTTGCACATAGGTGTATGGTACCCGTATCGGTTTACCGCTTAGCTTATATTTGTTTCCATGGCAAATAGTTTAAGAAAGAAAACGCCGCCCCCACCTGATCCAGAAAAGCTTACCGAGGATAAAGAAGCCCAGGTAACCGTAACGGAAGTGGTAAAAGATGAACGTACCCTGAAAATTTTGGGCGCGGTTTCTTTATTGTTAACTATTTTTCTCTTTGTATCCTTCACCTCCTATTTATTTACCTGGCAGGAAGACCAGGATAAGGTTCATCAATTCGGGATTAAAATATTTGCAACAGATGATGTACATGTAAACAACCTATTGGGTGTATTAGGCGCGTATGTAGCACACTTGCTTATCTATAAAGGCTTTGGACTGGCTTCTTATCTATTGTGTACCAGCTTTTTTGTAATAGGGATGAACCTGTTATTTGATAAAAAAATATTCAGTCTCTTCCGGAATCTCAAATATGTATTGACAGGATTACTGGTATTAAGCATGTCATTGAGTTTTGCATCCAGGGGAAGTGATTTTGCCTGGGGCGGGGCAGTTGGTGAATTATTAAATGAATGGTGTATTAAATGGATTGGCACCATGGGAACAGGTGCCATACTTCTTCTGGCTGTATTTTGTTATATCATATGGCGATTTAACCCTGTGTTCAGATTACCTAAATGGGATTTTACCAAAAAGCAGAAAACAGAGATTACGGATTCATTGCCCCTTACTGAAGATACGGAAGAACCCGTTTTTCAGGAATGGGATACTGCTTCAGGAGAAGGCGCCATTCTGATGATAGAAGAAACAGAAGAACCGGTTAGCCAGAACAAAATGAAGAATGAAGGGAAAGGAGTAGTAGTAATTATGCCCGCTTCTGAAACGGAAGCCCCTAATCCCATGAATGAGTTTGATGTGGTTGAAAAAGAAGACCTCCCCGATAACCAACCCATTTCGGTTGAAATGGAACCGGAAGTGTTGACTCCCGTGAAACCAATAGTAACAAAAAGCGCATTATCCGACCTGGAACTGGAAATCAAAGAAACACCGGTAAATGACGAGGAAGAAATAGATATTGCCGAAACAGTGGGCAAACTCAATACCAAGTATGATGCAACACTTGATCTGAAAGATTATAAATACCCGACACTGGATCTGCTCGATCTGCATGGAAGTGAAAAAATTGTACATGATCCACAGGAACTGGAAACGAATAAGAACCAGATCATCGCCACCCTCAAAAACTATGATATTGCTATACAACGTATCGCGGCTACGGTAGGACCCACGGTTACTTTGTATGAAATTGTTCCGGCTCCGGGTGTACGTATCAGTAGAATCAAAAATCTGGAAGACGATATAGCACTTAGTCTTGCCGCTTTAGGTATCCGTATTATTGCTCCCATACCCGGCAAAGGAACCATTGGTATAGAAGTTCCCAATGTTCGTAAATCAGTAGTTAGTATGCGTACTCTATTGGCTTCGGATAAATTCCAGGCCAATGCGTTTTCATTACCGATCGCCATCGGGAAAAAGATTGATAATGAAAATTTCATTGTTGACCTTGCCAATATGCCGCACTTATTAATGGCAGGGGCAACCGGACAGGGTAAATCCGTTGGGTTGAATGCGATACTCGTATCTCTTTTGTATAAAAAGCACCCTTCACAACTAAAATTTGTATTGGTTGATCCCAAAAAAGTAGAGTTAAGTCTTTATCGTGTTATAGAAAAACACTTCCTTGCTAAATTACCCGGAGAAGAAGAATCCATCATCACTGATACCAAAAAAGTAGTGCATACCCTCAATGCTTTATGTATTGAAATGGATAATCGCTATGATCTTTTAAAAGAAGCCGGTTGCCGGAATATAAAAGAGTACAATGAAAAATTTACGGCACGTAGACTGAATCCACAGAAAGGTCACCAATACCTGCCGTTTATTGTATTAGTAGTAGATGAGTTTGCCGACTTGATTATGACAGCAGGTAAAGAAGTGGAAATGCCGATTGCACGTTTGGCACAACTGGCCCGGGCCATCGGAATTCACCTGATCATTGCTACACAGCGACCATCTGTAAATATTATTACCGGCACCATTAAAGCCAATTTCCCTGCCCGGATAGCTTTTAAAGTATCCAGCAAAATTGATAGCAGAACGATTTTAGACGCAGGAGGAGCAGAACAACTGATTGGAAAAGGGGATATGCTGGTGAGCTATAATGGAGAAATCACCCGATTGCAATGCGCATTTGTAGATACACCAGAAGTGGAAAAAGTTTGTGAGTTTATAGGTGAGCAACGAGGATATCCCGAAGCATTTCTCTTACCTGAATACGTGGATGAAAAAGACCTGGAAGGAAAAGAGTTTGATGCCAATAACCGGGACCCTCTGTTTGAAGATGCTGCACGTTTAATTGTTCAGAACCAGATGGGGTCAACATCATTGATTCAGCGAAGAATGAAATTAGGGTATAACCGGGCCGGCCGTTTGATGGATCAGTTAGAAGCTGCCGGTATAGTGGGACCTAACCAGGGAAGCAAGGCAAGAGAAGTGCTATTTAAAACAGATATGGAGTTACAGGATTTCCTGGATAATATGTAATGATTGTCCCTGATTACGGCAGAATGCAGGTCATAAAAGGACTAAATAATAAACTTAATGGGAGAAATCGGGTCAGAATTGAGTAAAACATATATTTGCGCCAACGAATAATCGAA
>CAIWKU010000208.1 GCA_903913355.1 uncultured Bacteroidota bacterium
GCAATGGCCACAACGGGACCGGAAATATCCTTCATTGCATGCATGGTAGCTTCCTTGGGAGACAGCTTATCATGATCAATATAGTGTTGCACAGCTTCCACTACTACAATGGCATCATCTACTACAATTCCAATTGCCAATACAAAACCAAACATGGTAAGTGTATTAATCGTAAACCCAAGTGGAATAAAGAAAGCAAATGTTCCGATAATGGAAACAGGAATAGCCAATACTGGGATCAGCGTGGCGCGCCAGCTTTGTAAGAAAAGAAATACTACCAGCACTACCAGACCCAATGCTTCCAACAAAGTATCAATTACTTCACTGATGGAAACTTTCACCACAGATACTGTTTCAAAAGGCACTACATAATCGATATCCTTAGGAAAAGATTTTTTCAATTCATCCATTGCCTTGTAAACCCCTTTGGCTGTTTCCAATGCGTTACTACCGGGAGCCTGGTATACGAGCAGGTAAGAGCCACGTTTGCCATCTACGAAAGAATTACTGGCATAACTGAATTTACCGAGTTGAATCCGGGCCACATCTTTCAGATGAACTACCGATCCGTCTGTTGGTTTGGTTCGAACAATTACTTCTCCAAATTCCTGTTCCGTACTTAAACGACTATTGGTAAATACGGTATACTCAAATGCCTGTACACTATTTTGAGGCGGGGCGCCCACAGAACCGGCTGCAATCTGTACGTTCTGCTCCTGTAATGAATTAATCACATCAGCAGCGGTGAGACCGAGTTGCGCCAGTTTATCTGTTTTGAGCCAGATACGCATACTAAAATCATCAGCCCTTGAAAATATATCTCCTACTCCCGGCACTCGTAAAAGTGCATCTCTGACAAAAATATTTGTATAGTTATCCAGGAAAGGGGCAGCATGTGTTCCATTCGGAGAATACATGGCTACCAGCATGAGGATACTGGGGTTTCTTTTTCGGGTAACCAGCCCTAATCTTTTTACATCATCCGGCAGTTGGGGTGTTGCGATACCCACCCTATTCTGAATATCGAGGGCTGCAATATCTGCATTCGTTCCCACTTTAAGCGTAGCCGTGATCGTAGTACGTCCATCACTGGTACTGGAACTTTGAAGATAGGCCATTCCGGGTGTACCATTTACCTGGGTTTCTATTGGTGTGGTTACCGTTTGTTCAACAGTTTGTGCATCTGCACCAGTAAAATTTCCTGTTATCTGCACGGTAGGTGGCGTGATTTCAGGGTATTGACTGATGGGCAGATTCAATATGGATAGTACACCCAGCAGAACAATTACCAATGAGATAACGATTGCGGTAACCGGGCGTTTGATAAATAGATTTGCGATCATAATTGTTTTTGCTTATTATTTATTAGCCTTTGGAGGAGCCGCCATTACTTTTGTTCCTTCTTTTAGTTTCTGTATACCTTCTGTTACTACTTTATCTCCTTCCTGAAGCCCGTCTTTCACAATGATTTTGTCACCTATCCTTGTACCCAGGCTTATTTTTTTCTGGGATACTTTGCTACTGTCATTTACA
>CAIWKU010000209.1 GCA_903913355.1 uncultured Bacteroidota bacterium
ATCGCTGTTTCTTTATCTCTTGAGTTTTGTTTTTGCCGTTCAACTAACCGCACAGGAAAAAACGCTTGACTATTACATCAATGCAGGTACACAAAACAGTCCCCTGCTAAAAGATTTGCGCAACCAAAAAGCATCGAACCTGATTGACAGTTTACGGATACTGGCAGGCTATAAACCCCAGGTAAATGGGATAAGCACCAATAGCTATGCCCCCAGTTTTAATGGCTGGGGTTATGATGGGGCCATTACCAATGGAATCAATTTCAGCCAGGTAATTGGTGTTTCAAAAAAATTAGTGAGCAAAGAAAACCTGCAAAACCAGCATGAAGCCATCCAATTACTCAACGAATCACTGAGTATTTCCGGTCGCATTACCGAACAGGACCTTAGAAAATCAATTACCGCGCAATACATTACCGCTTTTGGCAACTGGCAGCAATTGGGTTTTAATAAGGAAGTACTGGAACTTTTACAAAAAGAAGAAGGATTACTGCGCAAACTCACAGAAAAAGGAATCTACCGGCAAACCGATTATCTCAGTTTTTTGGTTACCATGCAACAACAGGAATTATTGATTTCACAGATACGTATTCAATTTCAGAACGATTTTGCTTCATTGAATTATTTATGTGGCATCAGGGATACAACTGCATTTCCTCTAAAGACCCCCGATATTGAGCTCGCAGTTCTGCCACCTGCAGAAAGCACGGTCTTTTACCAGCAGTTCAGAATAGACAGTCTAAAACTTAAGAATAGTGATGCCCTGATCGAATTCAATTATAAACCCAAAGTGAGTTTATATGCGGATGGTGGCTATCTAAGTTCCTTTGCAGAACAGGCATATAAAAATTTTGGTACCAGTGTTGGCGTTAGTATTGTGGTGCCCATCTATGATGGCAAACAAAAGAAAATGCAGCATGATAAAATCAGTATCGCAGAACAAACCCGTCAGACTTATCGCGATTATTTCAAAACCCAGTTCGATCAGCAGATTGCGCAACTAACACAGCAATTACTTTCTACACAGCAACTGATCAGTCAAACGGCCCAGCAAATCAAATACACCGAAACACTGATTGAAGCCAACCGTAAATTACTGGAAACCGGTGAAGTGCGAATGGCAGATTATATATTATCGCTGGGTAATTACTTATCAGCGAAAAACAGTATCACCCAGAATAATATCAGCAGATTACAGATCATCAACCAAATCAATTACTGGAACAAAAAATAAAGACCGTATGAACATCCTGAAACCTGTATTTCCCATTGCGCTTTTACTATGCGTTTGTATGGCCTGTAAATCAAAACCTGCCGAAAAAGAACCCGCAGAAGAAAAAAAAGAAGCGGGTGCTACTCCGGTTACCATTACCTCTCCGAGTATGGGAACTATGTCTGAGTCGGTAGAACTGAATGCAGTCTCTGCTTTTCTCTTAAAAACTTTTGTCAAATCCAGCGCTACCGGTTATTTACAAACAGTGAACGCAGAACTGGGCAGGTATGTAACCAAGGGGCAGGAATTATTCGTAGTAAAAACCAAAGAATCACAGAACCTGGGAAATACCATCACCTCGCTTGACAGTTCCTTTCATTTTAATGGAGATATTCATATTAAATCACCCGGAACTGGTTTTATAACCCAATTAAATTATCGGGTAGGTGATTATGTACAGGATGCAGAACAGATGGCCGTGATTACAGATACCAGAAGTTTTGTATTTCTGCTGGACCTGCCCTATGAACTAAAACCGTATTTACCCGGCAACCGGGAAATCCTGTTGAAATTACCGGATGGTACGGCACTCAACGGACATATTGATATGGCCATGCCCACCGTTGATGCCGTTTCACAAACACAGAGTTATGTGATCAAAGTAAATACAGATAAACAGATTCCGGAAAACCTCATCGCAAAAGTAAGCCTGGTGAAAAAAAGTAAATCGAATACGGTATCTCTTATAAAGTCCGCCGTTTTATCTGATGAGATCCAAAGCCAGTTCTGGATCATGAAAATGATTGACAGTGCCACTGCTGTAAAAGTGCCTATCAAAAAAGGACTGGAAACCAATGATCATGTGGAAATACTTTCCCCTGCATTAAAGGCTACCGATAAAATATTGCTTACCGGAAATTATGGTCTTCCTGATACGGCCAAAGTAACCATTACCCAATAAACTGACTATGCGTAATTTCTTCACTTCCTATAAAAGTCCGGTTTCTGTACTATTCGTGATCATCATCATGGGTGGTTTGTTTGCGTACAGTAAAATGCAGTCGGCACTTTTTCCAGAAATCACATTTCCCAAAATCAAGATCATTGCCGATGCCGGACAACAGCCGGTAAAGAAAATGATGATCACGGTTACCCGCCAACTCGAGAACGCCATCAAGCAGGTACCTGATTTGCAAAAAATACGCAGCACTACCAGTAGGGGAAGTTGTGAAATCTCGGCTTTTATGGACTGGAAAGCCAATATTGATATCAGTCAGCAAAGGATAGAATCCAAGATCAATGAAATCAAAAACAGCCTACCTCCTAATGTGCAGATCACGGTAGAAAGAATGAATCCTTCTATCCTGCCCATTACAGGATATTCTCTGGAGAGTAAAACACGCTCTCCCATAGAAATGAAATTATTGGCCATGTATACCATCAAACCCTTTCTTTCGCAGGTGGAAGGGGTTTCGGAAATACGTGTGATTGGTGGTAAAACCAAAGAATACTGGCTTACGCTGAATATCCAGAAAATGAATACACTGGGTATGACACCTGATTTGGTAAATACGGCATTGGGTCAAACCAATTTCATCAAATCAAATGGGTATCTGTCTGATTACCGCTTGTTATACCTGACCGTTACCGATGCCTCGGTGAGTTCTAAACAACAATTGGAAAATATTGTACTGAGCAATAATGGCAAACGGATTGTATTGCTGAAGGATATTGCAGATGTACAGATACAGGAAGCTAAAGAATATATCAAGATCAATGCCAACGGGCATGAGGGTATTTTACTGGCTGTGATCAAACAACCCAATGCCAACCTGGTTGCATTGAGTGATAAAATGGATGCCAAGTTAAAAGAGTTGAAAAAAATTATTCCGAAAGATGTAAGCATACAGCCTTTCTATGTGCAGGCAGATTTTGTAAAAGACTCTATTAAAAGTGTAACCGATAGTTTGTTCATGGGGCTCGGACTGGCCATACTGGTAGCCATTATTTTCCTGCGCTCCCTAAAAGCGAGCACGGTCATTCTGTTAACCATACCGGTGATTCTTTGTCTCTCCATTATTTGCTTGTTTGCCATCGGACAAACCCTGAACATCATGACCCTGGGCGCATTGGCTGCTGCCATCGGGTTGATTATAGATGATGCGATTGTAGTGGTAGAACAGATACACCGAACGCATGAGGAACATCCGGAGGAACCCACTACCACCCTGGTACAAAAAGCGATTAGTTATTTATTACCGGCCATGGTGGGCTCTTCATTAAGCACCATTGTGATATTTCTACCCTTTGTATTAATGAGTGGAGTGGCGGGCGCTTATTTTAAAGTAATGACAGAT
>CAIWKU010000210.1 GCA_903913355.1 uncultured Bacteroidota bacterium
ATTTTTTGTCTATTTTGTTCAGAAAATTGGAAAATTCTGTGCTCTTTACTATTATAATAATAGTTGAGTCTGACCATTAAATAAGCCGAAAATCAACGCATTTTCTGGACAATCAAAAACTGAAATACCTGGCACATCCCCCCAAAAAACCGAAGCTTTGTAAATTAGAAAAATGGGCAATTGCAAATCAGGATTTCTGCAAATAGTTGTTTCAGAAAACACTAAAATAGATCATTCAGTGAACTATTATTTGAAATATCAGTAAATCTGATATTTCCGAAAACAATTTTTCCGAATTATCGCCTCCTAAGCCTACCAAGTGAGAACTAAGGCCACTTTTTAATAAGTGGCTTTTTTTATTCCCCCCTGAAATCCCTTCCAGTTCTGCAATTGAGGAGAAAAGTGTATTCACACGAAAAGTTCGAACTCGGTTTTCTTGCTTATTATGGAAAATCCGGTCACTTTGACCAGGCCTTTCTGGTTTTGATAGACCAGGAAACCTACTAATTATCAAATCATTTCTTGTAAGCCTTGATCGGATTTTAATGGTCGAGGCCTCCTTATTTTCCAATCTCTCGCACCGTTAAGGGTTATGATGATTTCATGTTTGCCATTTTGTTTTGTTTTTGTTGTTTACAAATCGGGTGAAACCACACCAGTTTCCTCTGCATTGAAAACCGTGTGGATGTAAATCCATTTACAGGAACAAAACTACTTAGCAAGGGTATCGAAAAACTAGGGACACTAGGAACCAAGTGTCCCTAGTGCTTACTGGCAAAGAGTTTCAGCCGAAAATTTTACATTTTTAGGGCTTGAAACTGAACAATGGCTGGCAATTACTAATTATTTTAGAAAATGGAATGTGGATAAGTGCCACTAAGATGCAACTATGGTGGGATAGGACTGGGATAGGGATGGGATAGGGATGGGAGGGAGATGGGAGGGAGATGGCATAGCCCATGCATTCAACAGCGCTTTAGCTCGTTAAAAGATAGAATAATCTGTCTTTGTTTGCGTGTTGGGCACTTGATCGTGGCTTATTGAAACCGAGTTGCAGGCTTCTGGGTGGAAAATCCGGTCACTTTGATCAGGCCTTGTTTTGATTGACCAGGAAATCATCTGGATAGCAAACCATTTAGTGGTCAGACTTAACTGGATTTTAATGGTCAAGGCTTCCGGATTTCCCAGGTATACTTTCAAATCCGTTTCGGAGATCAGCATCGAGATATTCCATCAGTCAACAAAGTGATGTCTATATTCTTTATCAATCTTCACCTCAATATCCTGCTTTTTAGCCATTTCAAGTAACACCCGTGTTTGAATTTTCAAGTACGATTTTGATGTATCTGAATTCTTTTTGATCAAATAAATCCAGTGGATTGTTTTACAGAGTATGAATATTATTAATGCATAGAAAGCAAAACCTAGGATAGAAAAAATAGCTAAATTGTTCATTTGATGTTGTTTTGTGAACGTAATTTATGTTAATAGCAACCTTTCTGTTTTCAAAACCGGAAATGGCTTAAAATTTCTCTTTCCCATTTAAAATAGTATTAAGAGATTTTATTCCGTGCATTATTCACAAATTCAACCAATAATTCATCTTAA
>CAIWKU010000211.1 GCA_903913355.1 uncultured Bacteroidota bacterium
ATAATCAATACCTGTGCAGCCTGTGGCAATCATCGGTTTTCTCAAAAAAACTTTGGTACCGAGAAAATTGAGGAAATGGTAGCAGAAGCATTTCCTGAAGCAAAGATTGCCAGAATGGATTATGACAGTGTGAAAGGGAAAAATGAACATGATGCACTAATTAAACTATTTGAGCAAAGAAGGATTGATATTTTGGTAGGCACCCAAATGGTGGTAAAGGGGCTCGACTTTGATCATGTAAATCTGGTGGGCATTATTGATGCAGACGGCATTCTCAACTTTGCTGATTTCAGGGTAAATGAACGGGCATTTCAATTAATGGAACAGGTAAGCGGGCGTGCCGGCCGAAAAGACGGAAATGGCAAAGTATTGATTCAGGTAACCAATATCCATCATCCAGTTTTACAATTTGTAAAGGAACACGATTTTACCAGGTTATTTGATTTTGAAATACAGAATCGAAAACAGTTCGATTATCCTCCTTTCTCCAGACTCATTCAGATAATTTGTAAACATAAAGAAAAGCATATTGCAGAAGAGGCAGCTAATATTCTGATGCAGGGCTTGAAAGCCAATTTTGGAGAATTATGTAATGGACCTGCGCAACCGCTGGTTGACAGGGTAAGAAACCAATACCTATGGGAAATCCTGATTAAGCTGCCAAAGGATGCCCGAAAGATTGACCAATGTAAAAAAGAGATTTGGCAGCAAATAAGTATTATCCAATCCAATAAAAGGTATCGAAGTGTTACGATTTTGCCTGATGTAGATCCGGTTTAATGAACTGTATTCAAGTTGCATGAAGATTCAGAAAAATATATCGTTGAAACCTTATACCAGTTTCGGAATTGATGCCAAAGCCGCATTTTTTGCGGGTTTTACTTCATTAACAGAACTGGAAGAGTTAGTTGATTATACAAAATCTCCTTTGCTGATATTAGGTGGTGGCAGTAACCTTTTGTTTACTCAAGATTTTCAAGGTTTGATAGCCCGGAATGAAATAAATGGGATTCAGCTGATTAAGGAAGATGCGAATTTCTATTATATTAATGCTGCAGCAGGCGAAAACTGGCATCGTTTTGTTTTGTACTGTTTGGATAATAACTATTTTGGTCTGGAAAATCTAAGCCTGATACCTGGAAATGTGGGTGCTTCTCCTTTGCAGAATATTGGTGCATACGGAGTGGAGATCAAGGATGTTTTTCATTCTCTGGAAGCCTATCATTTAACAGATAAAACAGTCCATCAATTTGAAGCCAAAGATTGTGAATTCGGGTACCGGGAAAGTGTTTTTAAAAATAAATTCAGAAATCAGTTTGTGATTCTCAATGTTACATTTCGGTTAAGGAAGAACTCAGATTTACATATTGCTTATGGTGCCATAGAACAGGAACTGGCTAAAATGCATATAAAAGATATCACAGCCAGGAGCATTTCAGAAGCCATTATACGTATCCGAACCAGTAAACTGCCAGACCCCAAGGTTATAGGAAATGCGGGAAGTTTTTTTAAGAACCCTGTTATATCAACTCAATTATTCGAGAAAATACAGATGCAGTATCCTGAAATTCCAGGTTACCCATTGCAAAACGGACAAATCAAAACAGCTGCGGGATGGTTGATAGAACAATGCGGATGGAAAGGGTATCGAAAAGGAGATGCAGGTTGTTATGAAAAACAGGCTTTGGTATTGGTTAATTATGGAAAAGCAAAGGGAGCAGAAATCAATGAGCTGGCGGGTTCTATCATTGAATCGGTAGCAAAAAAATTCAATGTCCAGCTGGAGAGAGAAGTCAATATTATCTAAACTAAAAATGGACTTGTATACAAAACAAAAGGGTCATCATATTGATGACCCTTTTCTTAATAATCCAATGATTTATTTACGAATACTAGTATTTCAGTTTTAATTCCACACGTCTGTTCAGGTTACGACCCTCCGCGGTTTTATTATCAGCTACCGGTTTGGTTGATCCATAACCTTCAGCAGTTAATCTGGAGCCATCTACCCCACCTTTGGTAGTAAGGTATTCAAATACAGCTTTTGCTCTTTTTTGACTCAAGAGAAGATTTGCATTTTCAGAACCAGTATTATCGGTATTCCCTTCAATATCCAGTTTCAGAGAAGGATCTTCTTTAAGGATTGCAGAAACATCATTCAATGGTTTGAAAGAAGCAGGTAATAATTTATCACTGCCTGTTGCAAAGAGGATACTCTTGGCACTCGCAGCCACTTTCTTTACAACTTCTGCTTTAACTACAGGACAACCGAAGTTTTCTTTCACACCAGGTACATCCGGGCATTTATCTTCTTCATCATTGATACCGTCGCCATCTCTATCAGGAATAGGACAACCCTGGTAACGGGCAACACCCGGAACAGTTGGACATTTATCATGTTCATCATCAATACCATCTCCGTCGGTATCAGGCACCGGACAACCCTGGTATTTAGCCACTCCTTTTACATTAGGACATTTATCATTTTCATCATTAATTCCATCTCCATCTGTATCAGGAATTGGACAACCATCATATTTAGCCACACCTGGAACGGTTGGACATTTATCTTTGCTATCTACGATACCATCACCATCTGTATCTTTTTCCACAACTGCAGGCGCAGGAGGAGGTGGTGCCGCAACTACAACGGGTGGTTCTTTCCTGTCAGCGATAGGCGATCCGATACCAATTGAGTAATTAAAATGACTGATAGCCAGATCGGAAACTTTTGCATTATAACCAAACATGGTATGAATAAAAGTGCCTTCTCCCAGTCCAATCTGTAAGCCCATACCTGTTGGGATATACGCTGCAAAATAAGTTCCTGCATACATAGAAGCACCCAAGCCAGCATATAAGTAAGGTACTATTACATGATCGTCAGTTAGTAATTTGAAATCCAGACCACCTGCTAGTTCCAGCAAGAATTTGTTATCAGTAGAAGGTGCAACACCAGAACCAGATGCAAAAGGGTATTTGGTGAAAGTACCATTCAATGAACCAACAAAATCGATTTTGTCAGTAAGACCCTGGTAGTAGTTTAGACTAAGTCCCGGAGCCATATTAGCCACCTTGGTCCACTGTTTATTACTGATTACACTTGAAAGAGACGAGTTACTGATTAATGCCTGGGTATACATATCCTTAAGGAAAAAAGCCACTTCAAGAGAAGGCTTTTTCTTCTTAGTGTTCATTTTTTGGGCAAAAGAACCTGCCGACACACCAATAGCAACAAGACAAATGAGAAATTTCTTCATAATATTTTTTTGTTAATTAATGCAAAAGTACTCTCAGATTTTGATTTTTTAAAATTATAATGCTCCAATTGTTATAGCTATTTAACTACTCTAAAATCCCTTTCTCAGCCAGTTCTACCTTGACTTTTGATAACCCATTTTTATTCAGACCCAGCTTTTTAGCCACCGCATTACTCACATCTATGAGTTTAGCTTTCTTCTTTTTATTATGATGCAATTGGTCGTTAATTCGCAGTATCACCGACTTATTATTTTTTACGTTAGTAACCCGGACCCGGCTATTCAAGGAAAACACATCGCAGGCTGCGGATAGTTTGCTACTCCGAAATTTTTCACCAGTAGTAGTTTTCTTTCCATCCATATCTTCACTTATTACCCCCGCCAATCCAATTGCTGATTTTACTTTAACAGTATCTGCTTTTTTATTACTCAAGTCAGATACTGATGTGTCTTTTAATTTAATTGAGTCTTCTATTTTAATTGATAATGAATCATTTATTTCAATTGGATTTGATTTTATGATTTCGATGGTTTCCACCCTCACCCTGGTTAGCCCTTTACTAATAAAATCTAATTCGTTTGCTGCAACCCTGCTCAAATCAACCACTCTACCCTTCCGCATCATCCTTGGGTGCATACGGTCGTTGATACGAACGATCACAGTCTTTTTATTTGACAGATTGGTTACCAAAACCCAGGTATTCAATTTGAGATTATTGCTTGCACCGGTTGCCTTGCTGTTTTTAAATACCTCCCCGGTCGAAGTTTTTGTCCCGTCCAGGTTGGAACTATAAAAACTGGCAATCCCACTAATCAGCTTTCCTGTTTTCCTAAAACTAACTGGTGCTTTATTACCAGATTTTATCAAAGAGTCTTTATAAATGTTATTTGTATCTGAGATGATACTATCTACTGATTTCAAATTAGTTATACTAATTTGTTGTATATTAATTTTATAAGAAAATTTATTATTAAACACAAGTGTTTTAGCCGCAGCCCTGCTTAATTCTATTACCACGCCTTTTTTTACTGCAGAAGCACTCATCCTGTCATTGATACGAACGATCACCTGCTTGTGATTCCGGCTATTCGTAATCCGAAGCCATGAATTGAGTTTAAAATGGTTACTGGCAGCTGTAAGACTATCATTTGAAAAAATCTCGCCGTTTGCAGTCTTACCTCCTTCTAATTTTGTACTATAGATACCTGCTATCCCTGAAATAGGCTTCCCTTTATCCTTATATATGACCCGGGCTGTCGTTAACGGAAGCGTATCAGTGATTTTTTGAAACAAGCTATCCTTTTGGGCATGGGCAAACCAAGCCGTTACCATAAAGATTACCAGGAATATGCTTTTTTTGATCATAAATAGATAATTTGAAGCTTATTCAAGCCAGGCGTAAGAGTAAAATAGGAAAAGCACTTGTATAAAGCTTGCTTTTCTATTTATTTTTCAAAATAATCCGACGACCTGAATTGTCAAATACGGTGCCAATTTTTATAATATATTTCAATATTTAATTGAATTATATTATAATAAATTATTGATAAA
>CAIWKU010000212.1 GCA_903913355.1 uncultured Bacteroidota bacterium
CTTAGGCAGATGGAGTTTATTTATTATATATAAAACAGGATGTTTGCAACATGAATTTAATTGATACACATTGTCATTTGTATTCCGAAGAGTTTACTACTGATATTCGGGATGTAATGAAACGTGCTATGGATAATGGGGTAACTAAATTTTATTTACCCGCTATTGATAGTCATGCAATACAGGATATGTTATCTCTGGAACAGGAGTACCCGGGTATTTGTATTTCCATGATGGGATTACACCCCTGTTATGTAAAAGAAAATTATCGGGAGGAATTGCACATTGTGGAAGAATGGCTTCAAAAAAGATCTTTTGTAGCAGTGGGAGAGATCGGGCTTGATTTTTATTGGGATACCAGTTTTGTAAAACAGCAAATGGAAGCGTTTACAATACAAATGCAATGGGCGCTTGACAAACAGATACCCATTGTAATTCATACCCGAAATGCTATGGATGAAACCATACAAGCCGTAAAGCCATTTGCAGAGAAGGGACTATCGGGTATTTTTCACTGTTTTAGTGGTAGTAAAGATGCTGCCCGGCAAGTGGTGGATATGGGCTTTTACCTGGGAATTGGGGGAGTAATCACCTATAAAAATGGTGGATTACCTGAGGCTTTGGAAACCATTGGATTGGAAAACCTGGTTTTGGAGACAGATGCACCCTATCTGGGACCGGTTCCTTATCGCGGGAAACGCAATGAGAGCAGCTATTTAACCTATATCGCAGCCAAACTTGCCGAGGTAAAAGGGGTGCCTTTAGCAGAAGTGGCAGCCATTACAACTGCCAATGCCCAAAAAATATTCGGTAGCTAACGCTGAAAAGCTATTTTTGCAGTCCTTTAAAATACAGAGAGGTGTCCGAGTGGTTGAAGGAGCACGCCTGGAAAGTGTGTATACGTGAAAGCGTATCGAGGGTTCGAATCCCTTCCTCTCTGCCAGAATCAATTAAGTAAGATATAGTAAAAGCTGAAAAGCCTGCAAAATCAAGTGTTTGCGGGCTTTTTGCTTTTTAGCCTTACCCGTATTTACCCCACTTTTTAGCTATAGTTCAGTGAGTAATTCGTGGAGTATCCTTTATTTTACAAAGACTCACTGGAATTTACACAAGTCATTCTTTATTAACACTTTATAAGAACTGAACTATCTAGTTCACTACGCAATGAGCGTAATTTTATAACCTTTTAAAGTGAGTAAAATGGAAAAGAGCTTTGGTTTGTTATTTTACCTAAAAAAACCCAAGAATTTCAAAGAAGGTCAAAGACCGGTGTATTTAAGGATAACTGTAAATGGAATTTCGTCTGAGATTTGTACAAAAAGAAAATGTGATTATTCAGATTGGAATAATACAGCTGGCAGAATGGATGGCAAGACAGAGTTTGCCAAGTCTCTTAATTCTTATCTGGATGTCTTGCAAAGAAAAGTATACGAAGCCAGGAAGAACTTAGCTGAAATGGATTATCTGGTAACCGCAGAAAATATTAAAATCTTGTTATTAGGAAAGGAAATCAGCGTACACAAATACATGCTGATGGAAGTATTTAAGCATCATAACGATCAGATGGCGTCTCTAGTAGGTATTGAATATGCA
>CAIWKU010000213.1 GCA_903913355.1 uncultured Bacteroidota bacterium
CCCACGGTCAAAGAACACGCCAAGCAAATGCTCCACCACACCGCAGTATACAGATACAACCACCCACGCACCGTGCTTTGCCCTAGCCATAGTCAAACCTCCAATGCCTTGTCCAGCTCACGCTTCAAAGCCAACGCTTCCTTACGGCTGAACTCAAACCAAACCCACTTCAATTCTATGTTGCCTGTGGCTGGTAAACGTAACGCTACTTTGCCCTTGCCATACGGCTCTATCCACGGCCTAGACTGCAACACCTTCAACATCTTGGGTCTGTCCATATATTGGCGGGTTAATAAGAAATAATATTAAGAGGGAACATGTAAATGTTTTTACCATATCCTTTTATCGGAGATTCAGGAATTCTAAAATTTCATAATCAATGGTTACAAATTAACAGGTTGTTTAACTATAGCGGGCGCATTTCAAAAATTTCTCGCCCTTGTTGGTCGCCCGACCAACAACATTGAACTTCTTTTTCATTACCTATTCAATATTCGATATACAATTCACCAGGATAAATCCTGGCGCTATTATATTTCATCATTCCCCGCCTTTGTTGGTCGCCCGACCAACAACATTGACCATCTTTTTCATTACCTATTCAATATTCGATATACAATTCACCAGGATAAATCCTGACGCTATTATATTTCATCATTCCCCACCTTTGTTGGTCGCCCGACCAACAACATTGACCATCTTTTTCATTGCCTATTCAATATTCGATATACAATTCACCAGGATAAATCCTGGTGCTATTATATTTCAACATTCCTTTTTCATTATTCGATATTCTTATTGATTCCGCTGGTACAAACTCTTCCCAAGCCCTTCAAACTCATCTCCCTTTTTCCATTCCGGCTGCACAGGATTATCAGCAATATTTTTAGCTGAGAGAATATACGCCCTGATAAATTTCATACCATAATTCAAATTGAAATTGCCAACCTCATCACTCAATTGATGGTACCTGTTTAAAATGGATTGATCAAAACTTTTCATACCCAAACTGAATGTGGGTGCGGGAATTCCTTTTTCAGCAAGCGGGGTATTATCGCTTCCTTTAAATAATCTGCCACCCAGCGGATCGGGTAAAATAGATAAGCCATACACGATACAGGCTTTTTGTATATCCTCATCAGCAGATGTTCTGCCTAAGCCCACAAGTGTAATGGCGGTAGTATCATTATAACTGGCATTATCAATATTCAGGTCATACACGATTTGCTTTAATGGCATAGGTGGATGTTCCGTAAAATATTTACTACCCAGCAAACCCAATTCTTCCCCGGTAAATGTGATAAAAAGGATGGATCTTTTAGCGGGGTATTTTGAAAAATACCGTGCAGCATCAATCACCGCCGTTGTACCAATGGCATTGTCTCTGGTGCCATTATAAATACTATCCAGTTTGCCTTCTTCCATTTTGGGTTGTTTCGCAACGCCCAAATGGTCGTAATGAGATGATAATACAATAAACTCATTTTTCAATTTCGGGTCAGTTCCTTCTACCCAGCCCATTACATTTTCAGAGGGTATTATTCTTTCTGGGTTATTCAGTTTTAAATCAAAAGACTGGTAATAATCAGCCAGCCCCTCCAGTTTTCGCAATCCAAAACTTCTAAACTGTTCGCTGATATATCGGGCGGCAATATGTATTTCCGGGCGGGTAGTGCTTCTGCCCATTAATTCATCCGATGCTAAAAATCGCAAGGGTGCCAATGCTATTTCGGGGATATTGGTTTCATTGATATGCTTTACCGTAGATGGTTGTGCGCAGGCGCTGATCATGATCAGGCAAATAAGGAGGGTGCCGTTGAGTTTTTTCATTTGGGTAAAATATATGGTGAATGCTGATGACAATATAACAAAATCCAGCGCTTACTCCGCCTTGTTTGTCGCATTACGCCATGGTTGGTCGCCTTCGCCGTTGTTGGTCGCCTGACCAACAATAGCGAAGCAGAGGTTCCGATTGCATTTGATTTTCATTTTGCACTCGGGGCTAAAGCCCCCGGGCGGAATTTTATTTTTTGATTCCTGGCTCTGAAGAGCCAGGCCAGTGTGCGGTGATTAATTCGCCTAATCGCCGCATAATTTGCATTATTTATGTCATTATGCGGTAAATATTGTGTATATTCACCGCATAATTTGCATTAAATGGCTGTTTATCTATACCAACGCAAAGAATGGCCCTATTTTACCTGGAACCAGGAAAAACTCGCCAGTTTATTGGCTACCATACATCATGGCCAGGGGCGCTTATTAGGCAGAATGGAGGGGATTGGCTTTGCTCTACAGGAAGAAGCCGCCCTGCAAACGCTAACCCAGGATGTTTTAAAATCCAGCGAAATAGAAGGGGAAATACTCAATGCCGATCAGGTACGCTCGTCTATTGCCCGGCGTTTGGGAATAGATATTGCCGGACTGGTAGCTTCCGACAGAAATGTAGACGGTGTTGTAGAAATGATGCTTGACGCCACCCAAAAATATGCTGATCCTCTTTCTGAAGAAAGACTATTTGGATGGCATGCCGCTTTGTTTCCGATGGGCAGAAGCGGAATTTCCAAAATAGTGGTGGGCAACTGGCGTAATAATAGAAAAGACGATCCCCTGCAGGTGGTTTCTGGCCCTACAGGAAGGGAACAGATACATTACCAGGCACCTGATGCGGAGCTGGTAGCGGATGAAATGAACGCATTCATATATTGGTTCAATACAGAAAACACCATCGATCCCATACTAAAATCAGCGATTGCCCATCTTTGGTTTGTTACCATACACCCTTTCGATGATGGAAATGGCCGTATTGCCAGAGCCATTTCCGATCTGCAACTTGCCAGATCAGAAGGAACGGCGCAGCGATTTTACAGCATGTCTGCACAAATCAGAAAAGAGCGCAATGGTTATTATGCTATATTAGAGCAAACACAAAAAGAAAGTCTGGATATAACCGACTGGCTCCAATGGTTTCTGAATTGTATTAACCGTGCTTTGCTGGCTACCGAGGAAACGCTGGCTAGCGTAATCAGAAAAGCGAAATTTTGGGAGAAACAAACCGGACAATCCTTAAACCATCGACAAATCATACTGATCAACAAACTACTCGATGGGTATGAAGGAAAGCTCAATACTTCCAAATGGGCCAAGCTGGCCAAATGCTCTACTGACACCGCCTTGCGTGATATAACTGATTTGGTAGAAAAAAATATCCTGGTGAAAGAAGCTGCCGGTGGAAGAAG
>CAIWKU010000214.1 GCA_903913355.1 uncultured Bacteroidota bacterium
GGGAAAAAAAAGCACTCATAGGCGACTTGGCTGGCCCATGTCAGTCGCACATGTATCCTTCGGAAGATGCAAAAAGAACACTCGCTTATGCCGCGGCCACTAGCATTGGTAAAAATCCTCACACCCAAAAGGATTCGAACCCTGAACCACTGAGTCCCGACTGCCGAACGTTCCAACTCGGCCATTGTGTCTTTCAGCTTCTGGAGTTCCATCTCAGATTTTCTCACCAATAGGTGGTACCAATACTGCATTCGATGCAAATTATGCTGGTTCAGGCAGTGTTTTTCAGGCCGCCAACGGAAAAGACCTATTAATGATTTACCATGCTGAGAACCATCTTTTTGGGACAACACTTAGCAATGGAAACCCTTTTTATATGTCCGTCGGTCTTGCCCGCTCTACTGATGGTGGTATAACCTGGCAACGTGAAGGGCAGATCCTTTCGGGGCATGATCCAAAATTGGCAACACAGCAATCTGGTGGTGCAGGAATTGGCACGCCCTCTGCAATTGAGTATAACAATTATATATATCTTTTTTTCCGTGAGATTGATCCACAGAGCAATGTTGAGGGAATTGGGATTGCACGAGCCCCAGTATCTGGTGATGGAATGCCAGGAACTTGGCAAAAATTGCTTAATGGCAAATTCAATTCATCTGGTCTTGGTGGTGATTTCTCCCCCTTATCAATTATTTTAGATCCAAATTCACCTAACGACCATCGGCAACCATTTGTTTCCTATAATATTTATCTCCAAGCATTTGTTCTTACCATAGTGGGAAATGGGGGTATTTATTTTGCAACTTCAAAAGATCTTCTAACCTGGTCACCCGGAAAAGTTGTTTTGCCTGCTCCGGCTCCTGATGCTAGTATTAATATTGCCACATCGCCTTATAATTGGTACCCAACGTTTGTCTCTTTAAATCAAAGTTCAGAAACTGTAACAGATCAAACTGGTTACTTATATTACGCTAAAGGTGCAACTGATGGAACCGCAAAACACGCTATGTATAGACGCCCTTTAACCATTACACTTATAAAATAAACTTTTCGTAAGAATCTTACATATGGATTATTGAATTCATTCTCAAGACAAGAATATTAAGCCTCACTTACAGGCTGATCTCCCCAACGGATGGATTTACAAATTACATCTCTAGCATTCAATTATTTCAGCTGCATTGTCAATACCATATACCAATTATTTTATGATTATCTATCTTATCAATTTCTTGTACAATAGCTGTTGCCACATCGCCAGGATGAATAATTTTAAATCCACCCTTAAATATTACATCCGTTTTAAATGCCCCCTTTTCAACCCCGTCCTTGATGTAAGGACAGCCAATTAAGGTCCAATTGATAGTTGATGTGGAAATTTGTTCAAATGCATTTTGATGGTCGGCAATTGCATTTTTAACAGGCGTCAGCTTTAATATACCGATAGATATTTTACCCAAGAAGGTCTTGTCCATTTGCGCTATTCCGGTTATCGCTAAATATCTTGTATTTGGCCTACCAGAAACTAGTTCCAAAATCAATTTAGTGGTGTCACTAAAAATGGTTGACGGCTTTAAAGGATCGGAACCGATTACGTTTATTATGATGTCAAAGTCAA
>CAIWKU010000215.1 GCA_903913355.1 uncultured Bacteroidota bacterium
ATGATATCTATAAAACGCCTACATTTTATTTACTGGATCAGGACAAGCATATTATAGCCAAACAGCTTAGTATGGAACAGTTTGATGAGATTATGAAATTGAAGATGAAAAAATAAAAATCATCATTGTTATTAATTAAACAAAACAAACAGCCCGGGGTTTTAAAGCCCGGGCTGTTTGTTTATTATAATAAACGGTCGCAATTACATTACCTGTTTTACCACATTCCAGATTACTTTGGGCTTACCCAAAGTATAATAATGTAATACCGGCACCCCTGCATTTTTGAGTTCTTTACTTTGCTGAACCAGCCATTCTGTGCCTACCTGCTCGCATTCCTGGTCCGTTTTGCATTTCATTATGGCATTTGACAGATCAGTGGGTATATCTACATGAAATATTCTTGGAAGAACTGATAATTGTTTTTTATTGGTAATGGGTTTTAATCCGGGAATAATCGGCACATTGATCCCAATTTCTTTACATGCTTTTGCGAAATCAAAAAATTTCTGATTATCGAAAAACATTTGTGTCATAATATATTCAGCACCTGCATCTACTTTTTGCTTTAGTTTTTGCAGATCGATCTCCAGATTGGGCGCTTCAAAATGTTTTTCAGGGTATCCCGCTACACCCGAACAGAAATTGGTTTTCCCGCCGCTTTTAATATCCTCATCCAGGTAAATACCATGATTCATATTGGTTACCTGTTGCAGAAGATCTATGGCATAATGATTGCCGTTTTTCTCGGGTTCAAAAGCAGTTTCGTTCTTAGGAGCATCGCCACGTAAAACCAATACATTATCAATGCCTAAAAAATCCAGGTCAATCAGCGCATCTTCGGTTTCTCTTTTAGTAAACCCGCCACAGATAATATGCGGAACGGCATCTACCCGGTAATGGTTCATGATAGCTGCACAAATACCAACAGTCCCCGGACGCTTGCGTACTTCAATCTTCTCAAAAGTACCATCCACTTTTTTCTTGAACATCGTTTCACTGCGGTGGTAGGTAACATTGATCCAGGAAGGAGAAAACTCCATTAATGGGTCAAGATGATCATATAAAGTAGTGATCGTTTTGCCTTTTAAGGGAGGTAAAACTTCAAAAGAAACCAGGGTTCTCTCTGCTTTTTGTATATGTTCTGTAATCTTCATGTAAAAATTGCTGATTTTTAAGGTTACTGATAACCTGCAGTGTCTATCTAAAAAATCAGGTAGATAATAACCGCAAACCAATTTGGTTCCACCAAACGGCTGCAATATACATAGAACTGATGTTTAGAAAAACAAGTGTTAAGATGCCACGCGTTTTCATTTATCGGGAACATTAATAGTATTTTTGCCGAAACTTAGCCATTTGAGTATTACCATATATACCAAAGACCTGATCAAAAGCTACAAGGGCAGAACCGTTGTAAGCGAGGTATCTATCAATGTAAAGCAGGGAGAGATCGTAGGTTTGTTGGGCCCGAACGGAGCCGGTAAAACCACCACTTTTTATATGGTAGTTGGTCTGATTAAACCCGATAACGGAACGGTGTATCTCAATGAACATGATATAACCCGTCTACCCATGTACAAAAGGGCACAAATGGGTATTGGCTATCTGCCACAGGAAGCCAGCGTATTCAGGAAACTGAGTGTGGAAGACAATATCCTTGCGGTGCTGGAAATGACCAAGCTTACCAAACAGGAACGTCAATATAAACTGGATTCATTGCTTGATGAATTTAACCTGCACCATGTTCGTAAAAACAATGGAGATAGCCTGAGTGGGGGAGAAAGAAGGAGGACAGAAATTGCCCGCGCTTTAGCGGTTGACCCAAAATTTATCTTATTGGATGAACCGTTTGCCGGTGTTGACCCTATTGCGGTAGAAGATATACAATCGGTAGTAGCCAGGTTGAAATTCAAAAATATCGGGATTCTTATTACCGATCACAATGTAAACGAGACCCTGTCTATCTGCGATCGTGCTTACCTGTTAATTGAGGGAAAAATCTTTAAACATGGAACAGCGGAAGAACTGGCAGAGGATGCACAGGTAAGAAGACTGTATCTCGGCACCAATTTTGAACTCAAAAGAAAGGATTGGATTATTGAAATGGGGAAAGATGGCCCTTCTGGTCTGTAATTAGCCCTAATTACCCAGGTTTGACCTAAGGGGTTTCGGTATTATCAATTGCATTGCTTATTTTGCCGAAGAACCTCAATGAAACTACTTAGTCCAACAATATCAAGGTTGGCCAGATTCAGGAACTGGCATATTGATCAATGGATAAACAATCCTATTGATACACAACGGGAGGTATTACAAGACCTGGTAACCCATGGACAGTATACCGAATTCGGCCGTAAATACGGGTTTGATGACCTTTTCAACATCAGAAAATTCAAAGAAAAAGTACCTATTCACGAGTATGAGGATCTAAAGCCCTATATCGACAGACTGATGCTGGGCGAAGAAAATATGCTCTGGAATACACCGGTTAACTGGTTTGCCAAGAGCAGCGGTACTACGAATGATAAAAGTAAATTTATACCGATAACCGAGTCCAGTCTGGAAGACTGTCATTTTCAGGGCGCCAAAGATGTTTTGACCCTTTTTTATAATTATAAAACGGAAAGTGATCTGTTAACCGGAAAGGGATTGGTAATTGGCGGTAGTCACCAGATCAATAAGCTGAATGAAGATGTACAATATGGAGACCTGAGTGCGGTATTATTACAAAATACGCCCATTTGGGCCAACTGGATACGCACGCCTGAATTATCGATTGCCCTGATGGATGAATGGGAAAGCAAGATTGAAATGCTGGCAGCATCCACGATCGAGGAAGATGTAAGTTCCATTGCCGGGGTACCCACATGGACAATGGTACTAATCAAAAGAATCCTGGAAATTACGGGTAAATCAACGCTGAAAGAAGTTTGGCCAAACCTCGAACTATATATTCATGGCGGAGTTTCATTCGCGCCTTACAGAGAGCAGTTTAAAAAACTGATTGGAGAGAGATGTACTTATCTTGAAATGTATAATGCCAGTGAAGGTTTTTTTGCAGCGCAGGATAATCCGGAGGTAGAAGGCATGCTCCTGTTTTTAAACCATGGTATTTTTTATGAGTTTATGCCGGTAGAAGAATATGGCAAAGCTGATCCGGTAACAATTGGGTTAAAAGATGTTGAAATAGGCAAAAATTATGCATTGGTGATTAGTACAAACGGCGGATTATGGCGCTATCTCGTAGGCGATACAGTGCAGTTTACAACCCGCTATCCATTCAGAATTAAAGTAAGCGGACGGTTAAAACAATATATCAATGCTTTTGGGGAAGAACTGATATCTGATAATGCAGATAAAGCCATTTATATCGCCTCTCAAAAAACAGGAATGGTGGTTAACGATTATACAGCAGCGCCTGTTTATTTTAATGATAAAGCGAATGGGGCACACGAATGGTTGATAGAATTTGACAACTCCCATATCAATATCGACCAGTTTGCCTATGAACTGGATTGTGCTTTAAAATCACTCAACAGCGATTATGAAGCCAAGCGATACAAGGATATAGCGCTGAGTATGCCAAAATTAAAAGCATTACCCAAAGGCGTTTTTCATGATTGGCTCAAAAGCAAAGGGAAATTGGGTGGTCAGCATAAAATACCCCGATTGTCAAATAACCGGATATACATTGAGGAGATCCTCTCTTTTTTGCCTTAATCATTTAGATAATCACACATAAAATGTTCTACGCGATTATCCCAAAGTTTTGCTACTCTGTTTTGATTGAAAGAAATAAGCCACACCCAAAAGGCTTACAAAAGAACTCGTATAGAACAGGTAGAGATAAGGCACATCAATCAATGAATAAAAAACGACCAGGGTAATTTTGAGTGAAGAAAGCATGATACCTGTTTGGGTAAAGAGGTATTTTTTTTGCTGACCCAACACAATGAATAAATAGGCCATAGGAATGATAAAAGAAAGACTGATCAACAGATAATGAAGCAAGGCAATTCTGCCGGGTCCAAAAAACTTAGCCCAGCCCAGACTTTCCATAAATACATGTGCGGCATCATGCCAAACCCTTGCTGCGAAAGCGATGTATTCAGAAGGGAGCATAAAAAGATTTCTAAAAACATGCCAGCCAAAGGGGATTAATACCAGCAATACAAAGCAAGCGATTCCCGCTATGATAAATTGAATAAGCCGTTTCCAATCTCTCAGGTAAATAAAATACACAACCATTACCGGTAACCATCCAATCAATGCATACCTGCTGAGAACACAAAACGAAGCAGCAATGCCAATTAGCCAGGCTTTACGGGTAGCAAGCGCATACACCAGGAATGCATAATACAGAATTACGATCCCTTCTTCTGTATAAGGTATCAGCCCTGATTTTTCATTGGTAAAAATCCACCAGAAAAGCAAAAAGCAAGATAACAGAAGCGGAAAAGCCTGTTTTTGTAAGGGGTGAACCTTCCATAAAAAAATACAGAATACAATGAAGAAGGATAGAATGGTTAGCCAGCGGATATCTATGTGTAACCATTCCGGCAAACAAAAAGGCAACCACATAGCCGGAAGATAGATAGGAGTAATCCCTCCCCATATTTCTGGTATCGGATCATAAATGCTTGACCAGTTGCCAATAAGGGCCCGATGGCACATCGTTTGAATAATGGGCAACATATCCGCATCCTTATAATTCAATGGGGAATCTTCCATCCATTTAATTCCAAAATAACACATGGCAATTAAAACAATTCCCATTACCAGCCATCGGTAACGATAAATGGGTTGATAGAATAAGGAAGGAATAGCATGATATTTCGGATGGGCGGAAGCAATAGGTTTTGATGGATGTAACCACAGCAGACCCACGCCAATGGCGATGCCTGCAAATGTATAGAGTACACTGATTGTTCTGGCAAACGAAGGCAGGTACAGTAGATAGGTGACGCAAAGTGATTCGGTAACAAGCGCAAAAACAAGCAGGTTTTTTATTTGTGCAGATAGTTTCATGATGGTATTGCTAAAATATTTATTTTACAACAAACGAAGGTGTTTATCTTTTATCGAATAAAAGATAACACACGCAGTTTTGATGCAGGCCTAAAATGGTATCAAAAGGCAGAGCAAGCAAAACAAATCATATTCCTTGGTTGCCAGCACAATTATTTTACTTTTGCATAGCTAACAAATACTTGTTTATGAAATTACTGGAAGGAAAACTATCTATTGTAACCGGGGCTACCCGTGGAATTGGAGCCGCTATTGCTATTAAATTAGCCGAACAGGGAAGTGATATTGCATTTACCTATGTAAGTGAAAGTAGTGCCGGCAAAGCAGCCGAATTAGAAGCCCAGTTGGTAGCTTTAGGTGTAAAAGCCAAAGCCTATAGAAGCAATGCCGGGGTTTTTGAAGAGTGTGAAGTGTTTGTAAACGATGTGTTGAAAGAATTTGGAAAAATTGATATCTGTGTAAATAATGCGGGTATTTCTAAGGATAATCTTTTATTACGCATGACGGCCGATCAGTGGGATGAAGTGATGGATATTAACCTGAAAAGCGTATTTAATATGACGAAACAGGTTATTCGGCCGATGATGAAAGCCAAAGCCGGAAGTATTATCAATATGAGTTCCATCATTGGTATTCGTGGTAATGCCGGACAAAGCAGTTATGCAGCCAGTAAAGCAGGCATTATCGGATTTACCAAATCGATAGCCCTTGAACTGGGAAGTCGTAATATCCGCTGTAATGCCATTGCTCCGGGTTTTATTGAAACAGATATGACCCATTATCTGAAAGAAGGGGAAGCCGCTACAGAATTCCTGAAAAAAATACCGTTAGGTCGTTTTGGCAAAGCAGAGGAAATTGCCAATACTACTTTATTCCTGGCCAGTGATATGAGTTCTTATATAACCGGGCAGGTATTGAGTGCCTGCGGCGGACTGAACATTTAGATCTGTTTTGAAAGTCACAAAATCTGTGACAATTCAGCATACAGTTAATCTTTTTGTTAAACCAGTTCAAGAGCTTCAACTGTATTGCAGTTCCTATTATTTTCGCGCAATCTATGCGTCGCAAATTTTGTACCTTTTTTTTATTATTGGTGCTGGCTATCCAGATACTCCCTGTTCGGCAGATGGGCAGGGCATTGTTTGG
Source organism: uncultured Bacteroidota bacterium (assembly GCA_903913355.1). GTDB lineage: Bacteria > Bacteroidota > Bacteroidia > Chitinophagales > Chitinophagaceae > Sediminibacterium. The sequence continues at coordinate 6,178 of CAIWKU010000215.1, forward strand.
CAGCCAGTTTACAGAAGAGCTTCCGCACTCCTGCGCAGATGGAAAAGATTGTCTAAAAAAAGCCGAGAGCAAAAGCGATTTTTTATATACACCCGATTTCAACCTGGCTTCTTTCTTTATTGAATGCAGTTTCCAATATGCAGACAGGGCCGCTTCTATTCCGCTGAACCCTTCAGCCGATATTCATGTACCTCCACCCAATTGCTGATCCTTACTGGTAAGCAAATCTTTTCTTTTATTTTAATTTATTGTACATGAAAAAATATTTTCAGAACCTCGGTGCTGATGCACCGGCTTCTATTGTAGTGTTATTGGTAGCCCTGCCGCTTTGTTTGGGTATTGCTTTAGGGTCAGGCGCTCCTTTATTCTCTGGTATCATAGCAGGAATGGTAGGTGGTATCGTTATTGGAATAGTAAGTGGATCACAATTAAGTGTGAGCGGACCCGCAGCAGGATTAACTGTAATTGTTGCAGCAGCCATAATCAAACTACAGGTATATGAAGCTTTTTTATTGGCAGTTGTGCTGGCTGGAATTTTGCAATTGGTATTGGGCTATGTAAAAGCAGGGGTGATTGGTGATTATATTCCCAATTCAGTAATCAAAGGGATGCTGGCAGCGATTGGACTGATACTTATACTAAAACAATTACCCCATCTTGTTGGCTATGATGCAGATTTTGTAGGCGATGAGAATTTTGCACAAGGGGATACAAACAACACATTCTCAGAAATATTCTCCGCATTCAGATCTATTACACCCACTGCAATCCTGATAGGGTCAGTCTCGTTGGTAATTCTGTTTTTATGGGAAAGGAAGTTTATTAAATCGCATAAAATAGGGAAACTGATACCAGGTGCTTTGGTGGCGGTACTGGCGGGAACATTTATAAATGAATACCTGAAACACAATCATTCCGTATATGCTATCGATGCCGATAAATTGGTCAGATTACCGGTGGCTACTGATATCAGCCATTTCTTTTCCTTTTTCAGTTTTCCTGATTTTCGATTTATCAACCGTGCCGATACCTGGGTAACAGCCATTACACTCGCAATTGTTGCCAGTCTCGAAACTTTGTTAGGTATTGAAGCAGTAGATAAGCTGGATCCCTTAAAAAGAGTTACTCCGGCCAATAGAGAACTGAAAGCCCAGGGAATAGGGAATATTGTTTCGGGATTGATTGGCGGATTGCCGCTTACATCTGTCGTGGTTCGCAGCTCCGCGAATGTGTCGGCAGGCGCAAAAACCAAAGTGTCTACAATTCTGCACGGGGCGCTCTTGTTATTATGCGTATTTTTCATACCTCTAATCCTGAATAAAATACCCCTTAGCGCATTGGCCGCCGTACTTATCTTTACGGGATATAAACTGGCCAGGGTTTCCCTGTTCAAAGAGTTCTTTCAAAAAGGCTGGGATCAGTTTGTGCCCTTTGTAGTAACCGTTATCGCTATTTTAACAACAGATTTGTTAATAGGTATTATTGTGGGCATTATGGTAGGTTTGTTTTTTATGGTAAGAAGCAATTTCCGATCCTCAGTTTTTGTGGTAAATAACCATAACCACTACCTGATACGTTTTCGGAAAGATGTTTCCTTCCTCAACAAACCCATCGTGAAAGAAAAACTGGAAGATGTACCCGAAAATGCTTTTGTAAT
>CAIWKU010000216.1 GCA_903913355.1 uncultured Bacteroidota bacterium
CATTATCCAGCGCAAACAATAAACTTTCCAGCGAACTAAATGGAGTGCGTATATCATGTGCGATAATACTGAGAATTTTATTTTTTACATGGTTACTTTCCTGCAAGGCAATGGTTCGCTCATTCACTTTTTCTTCCAGCAGGTTATTTTGTGATTTAATCAATTCGAGCGTGTTTTGCTGCAGTTGGTTCTTTTCTTTTTCTAATAATACAATCCGGTAACCCAATGCCATGGACAGCATGATCATTTCAATGGATGCACCGATAGATACAAAATGAAAGGTCCAGGGTTTTGCGGGGATCAGGCTTGAAATAGAAGCTGTGTATAATAAAACTCCTGCAAACAAAAAGCCCCAGGCTGAAATAAAGAAAATAGCAGGCTTGTATCCTTTGCGATATACTTTGATGGCAGTAAGTAAAATGATCAGTGGGAGTGTAAAGCCAACCAATTGAATCAGTAGTACGCTGGTGCTGTTCAATACCAAAAGATTGAATACAATATACACCGCCAGTAAGTTTCCATACCACTTCAGCAGTTTTACCATTGAGGGCGCATAGATATCTACTTTCAGAAAAGAGTAGGCAAATAGCAATGCAAAAAGATTGCCACCGGCAGCAAGAGAATATCCATAGCGGTTCATTAGCCGAAAAGCTTCTTCTCCCCAGAAATGTGAAAAGCCCCGTATATAAAACAATACATACATCCCCAGAAATAAAAGATATCCTATATAGTATCCATAGTTTTTATCCCGGGTCCATATAAACAGACATAAATTATACAGGAATAGCGCAAATACAATACCTGCAAACACACCTTCCAGCGTAAAGTTTAAAAGAAAATGATTGATCACACCGTCTGATGTGCCCAGCGAGGCCGGAAAAATCATGGAAGTATGGGTTACGGTCCTAATCCAGATATCCACGGTATCTTTTGTAGCAGGAATGGAAAAACTAAAGAGGTTGGCAGTAAAAAGACTGGCATCCGGCAAAACCTTACTTCCCAATCGGGAGAGCTGGTAAGTTCCATTCTGTTTTACGTAAATATCAATCGAATCGATATTCGGATTCTCAATGATCAGGTATGTTTTCTCGCCAGTTGAATTTTGAAATCTGGTACGCATCCATAAGGCGGAATGTATAATGCCATAGGAGGGAATATCTTCATGAATCGTTTTGAATTGCCCCTTGTCGTATGCCTGCCGGGCTACTTCTAAATTCTTTGATGCACCAGAATCTATCCACCAATATGCGAGCCTGCCGAGATTTTTATAGCTTGATTTATCTGCAATAGGAATTGTTTCCTGAGCAAACAAGCGGATGCAGGAAAAGAAAATACATACTACTATCAGTAAACCCTTTTGCAGAACGGGGGGATTAAAGGTTACTTATCAAAATAGTTTATAGACCGGTTGAAAGCCAGTCTTACAATTGGGGTACTGAAAAGTAGGATATTTTATGATTAAACAATCAGAAAAGCCTAAAAATTTATAAATACTCTGTTCTTAGCAGCAGTAATGTTTTTTTGAGTATTTTTCCGCAGGTCATTTGTAGTTTATCAGATGAATGTTTCATGTATTACATTTTATGTGAACCGGGCATACAAATTGTACTAAATAATTATTGTTTACATAAAACTTATATTATGAGAAAGAAGAGATATAAAATGGGCATCCGGTTTACTATAATGATGATTTGTATATTGGGTATACAAGTTACAGAAGTTGTTGCGCAGGAACAGCATAAAGAAAACAGACCGCCTGAACAACAGAGGCCTCAACAGCAACAACCTCAAAGAGCACCGCAACAAAGGCCTCAACAGCAACAACCTCAAAGAGCACCACAACAAAGGCCGCAACAACAACAACCTCAAAGAGCACCACAACAAAAGCCGCAACAACAACAACCTCATAGAGCACCACAACAAAGACAACAGCAATCAACACCTCAAAGAGCACCGCAACAACAGCAGGCAAATAAGGCTCCACAATCGAGACCCCAGCAACCATCTGCACAAAGATCTGCTCAACAAAATTCGAAACCGACAGTTCAAAGACCCTCTGCAGTGGTGAATAGGGCAGGGGCCAGGCCACAAACACAAGCTACAGCAGTAAATCACGCTTATCCAGTAAGAAATGATCATTCCAGACAGCATCCAAATGTGTATCATCAGCCATATACACGCCCGCCAACCGTTTGGCAGGGACATAGTTATTATACCTATAATGCTTACGCCTACCATCCTTACAGACCCTATTTTTATAATGGATTCAGGCCTTTTGGTTTTTATAGTACGATATTAGGTATTGGCGCCCTTTCTCTGATGATCAATAGTCAACCCTATTATTATGACGACGGAGTATATTATCAATCTTATAATAACGGATACCAGGTGGTAGCTCCGCCAGTAAGTGCCACTATCAGCAATATGCCGGATGGCTATTCTGTTGTTATGGTAGACGAAGAAAGGTATTTTTATTATGCAGGTATTTTTTATACTAAAATCAGCAATGGGTATATGGTAGTAGAAGCACCTCCGGGTGCGGTTGTGTATGATCTTCCGGAAGGGGCTACACAGCTAATTGCGGGCAACATCACCTATTTGCAGTATAATAATTCCATTTTTCAACCCATTATGGTGGATGGGAGAGCAGCCTATGAAGTAGTGGATTTAGATCAGTAATTGATTAGAAAATGTGAGTGGATATTTCATTGAAGTAAATACAATAGAGACCCGGCTGGTCATAAAAAAGAGACAGTTCATTACTATGAGCTGTCTCTTTTTACAATCAGTGCGGATGGAGGGGGTCGAACCCACACGCCTCGCGGCGCTAGATCCTAAGTCTAGTGCGTCTGCCAATTTCGCCACATCCGCTTCTTTATCGGGTGTTTGAGATTCTATAAAACACCGGGGCGCAAAAATAGGGGGATTTGACAAAACTGCCAGCCTTTTCACCGAGAAGATGCCAAATTCGACATGAAAAACAATCCCATCAGGTTATTGGTGAAAAGCTTCCAGTATTTTTCGAATGGTTTCATTAATGGATTTTGTATCGGCTATCCATCTAATAACCACCACCAGTTCATGCTCCGGATCAACATAAATGATATTATTTCCATTACCTATATGCATAAAAGCGTTAGCAGGAGCATCCGGAAGCAATTTTTTATCAGTATTCAGAAACCAATTCATATATCCATAATCAGTTTTGGCAGGAGTAGGGGTTAAAGCCTGGTTAACCCATTGTTCGCTTAATAGCTGTTTCCCATTCCAGTTACCTCTATGGAGGGTTAAAAGCCCAAAACGAGCCATATCAAATGCATTAATAAACATGCCGCCACCCCAATGTCCACCACCACTTACTGATTGAACCGGCTGGCCATCCAAAACAATCCAGGCATTTCGGTACCCGGTCCATCGCCAGGTATTCGAAGCCCCTATCGGATCCATAATATATTGTTTCAATACCTGTGGAAGAGGTCGACGCCATACGCTGGTGGCAGCTAATGCGAGCGCATTTACCCGTACATCATTGTATTCATATACGGTACCAGGAGCATTTCTTTTTCTCCCTATCCACGTTTTAGGATCAGGATCAGGTCTGTCGGCCCATTCGGGCTTTCCCCATAAAGTTCCTTCCCAATCGCTTACCTGTCGCAACATATGATCCCAGGTAAGGGTTCGGTTATGCGGGGTTTCAAAAGGTTGTAATAATTGTGGTTGACCAATCAGGTCGGCTGATCGGTTTACCTGACCCGGAGTAAATAATTCAATAGGAGGTACATATTTGGCTACCGTATCCTGGACACTGGCAATCAGCCCCTGATCTACTGCAACACCAATCACACTGGATAAAAAGCTTTTGGTTACGCTATGTGTCATATCACAACGCAAAGGGTTGCCCCAACTGGCTATAATAAACCCTTTGTATACAATCATTCCGGTAGGATCTCCTCTTTCTGCAAAGGGTCCGATGCCCTCACCAAAAGGTTCTTTTCCAAAACTCTGGTAATGGCTGATCTCCATATTACGTGGATTTTTGGTTTCTGCAGACTTTGCAAAAGCAATTGCCTCCTGGATTTTGTTTGAATCGAGACCCATCAGGGAAGGCAAACGATGCTCCCAGCTTTGGGCTGAAGGGAAATAGGGTAGGTTATTTTGACTATTTGCTCTTTTTTGGCTAATCGTAAGCTGAGTTATCAGTAGGAAAAGGAGTAAAAAATAATTTCGCTTTATCATACTAACTAAAGTAAGCGAAAAATCCGAAGTGTTCAAGTCTCCAAAAAAAAACAACGCAATACATTCCGTATTGCGTTGAGATAAATCAGTACTTCTTAAGCCAGTTTATTTAATCGTGCACTGAGCAAGATCAACTTCTTCCATAAGATCATTATATCCTACTACCAATCCCTGTACTTTAATTTTCGCACCAGGTTTTACGCCAGCCAGTTTGGCTACATCGGCAGAATCGATATTGCAGGCTACATTATTAAAGGATACGATTACACCGGAAACGGTGGTCACTTCTCCTTCCAGCAGCACAGCCTGGTTGATATATTTTTTAGTGGCTTCGGCAGTATTGTCCTTAAATGCCTTCGCAAATGCATCTGAACTCATTTCAAATTTCGCTTTCTCCGTTGCAGGATTGCGGTGTTTCATTGAAGAGGTTAAGGCCATTCCCAGATCTACAACTGCCTGAGTTGCTTTTTCTTTATTGAATGCTGCCCATATGGCAAACACTACAACGATGGCAAGAATACTGTACAGGATTTTCTTTTTCATAAAGAGTAAAATATTGTTGTGACATTAATTTTTATTCAATGCAAAAATCCAAATTCCCTTTTTATACCAACATGATTTCATACATAGACAAGTATGATTAGAATCATCGGTACCTATGCGTGCTATCAATGATTGCAGAATTACCCGCAGGTAATTTTGTGTCGGAATTGAAAGGTTATTTATCAGCAAGTGTACGGATAAGTAATCATTACAGAAGCTAATATCCGTTTAATAAAAAAATTAGTATATGAAAAGAAAGGTCTCCTACCAAAAAGGCATTATCAGCCTGGTTTGTTTGTTAATGCTCACCGTTTTTTTAGTTCAGTGTAAAAAAGATGGTACCAATGCGAGTGGTGTATCCCGCGCATTCGTGAATACGCCGGACTCAACTTTGTTTTCGCCATTCTACGATTCTACCAAAGTGCCTAATGCAGATGTTACTCCTGGCGTAAATGATATAGTAGTAACAAAAAGTGTTATCAGTATCATTAGAAACAACTGCGTAACTTCTTCCTGTCATGGTGGAACGGGCATTCAACCTTACCTGAATACCTATGCAAGTGTGAAAAGCATGGTAGTTCCGGGTAATCCACAGGCCAGTCAGTTATACCAACTGATTACCACCAGTGATCTTACAAAAGCAATGCCGCCAATAAATTATGGTGTTGATTTAACGGTTACAGAAAAAAATATTATTTATAACTGGATCAAGAATGGGGCAAAAGAATTTCCAGGTGTGGAAGATTACAGACCAGCAGCCATTACCTTGATTAATATCGGTTGTTCTTCCGGTAACTGTCATAATGAAGCAACTGCAACAGGGGGCTGGGCTAAAAAAGGCTTATTGGGTGTAAGTGCCACTGATACAGTAACCTTTGTTTACACCAATCCAACTACCGGGTCCATTACCTCTTACACACAATTAAAAGACCCACTACTTAGTTCTGTTTGGAAAGCGTATAAAGACAGCGTAAGAAAATTTTATGCAGACACGTTAGCTAACGCAAGCTTTAGACCCTATAAAACAGTTAGTACTCCTGTGTCAGCAATTAGTGCACGTGGTCCATTAAATACATATGATGATGTGCTGATGGATATCAACTATCCAAAATCATTAAGGGCCAATTCTACTGTTTGTTTTTCTGCCAATGGAATGAATTATTATGTAAAAGGGGACTACCTGAATTCATCAAGTTCTGTTTTATCAAGGGTAGATTCAACGCTTCTTTTGGCTAACCCACGCACAAAGGTTTTTGCTGCTACGAATCAAGGGGGGATGGCATGGAGTGATGGCGGATTAAAACC
>CAIWKU010000217.1 GCA_903913355.1 uncultured Bacteroidota bacterium
TATCGACAAACCAAGAGAAGAATTCAATTGGTTGGTTGCTTTAAAAAAACAGTAGTGCAGATGCAGGAATATGAAAAACGAGATGTACCAGGACGACGAATTTGAGCAGTTTTTACAGAATGAAGTAAAACAGCACCGTATGTATCCTTCCGATCATATTTGGAATAATATACGTACGCAGATACATGGTTACCGAGCCTGGCCTGCTCTTACTTTTATTTCTTTATTTATCATTACAGCTTTAACCTTATCTACTTTATTAAATAACCATCCCGATTCACACCTGATTGCAGCTGAAAACATGGATGGTAGTAAGCAGCCCACAAATATTCAGTCCGGTCAGACTGCAAAAGTTGTGAGTAGCGCTGAAAAAAATACCAACTACTTTCAAAAAATTGCACCCGAGCAGATTACTGCTGAAACATTTGCTGATTTAAAACAGGATGATCTTCTGGCTGAAGAAACCAGCAATTATACGCCGGTCAGCAAAGAATTGATCAGTCAGGCACGTACTATTTCCAATACCGACAAACCTGTAATCAAACCCAATACAAACCCGGTAAGCCTTACTGTACCAAAACCGATCAGTTTACAAGCCAATCCTTCTTTAATTAATACAGAGAATAGCATTCTTCTTGCAGAAACTGATATTGCATCCAATGGAATTGCCGGTGCTGATGGATTTGCTGATTTGAACAGTATTGCTGCCAGTAAGCATGATGCCAGAAAAAATGATAACCATGCTTCAGCAGATGAGTTTTTTAAAGATTTTAATTTCATTTCGAATGTTGAACCACGCAACAGAAATTCAAAATTCGGTTTCCAGTTTTATATAACTCCTTCCAGCAGTTATCGTCAATTATCTGATGAAAAAGTAAAAGATATTATTCAGCCTGCCATGATTGCTGCGGCTGCTTCACAAAATGTTCCGGTAAGTCTGAATACCGCCAGTGTGAATCAGGTAGTAAGACAAAAACCGGGTGTGGGATTTGAAGTAGGTTTTGGTTTATTATATAATATGACCAGGAATCTGAAGTTCAAAACCGGGCTTCAGTTAAATATGCGTCAGTATTATATCGAAACTTTTGAAACACTTACAAACGATCTGTCTTCATTATCTCTGATCAATTATCGAGGCGTAGAAACCATCAGCTTTTACTCTCCCTATAATAATAATACCGGTTACCGCAATGCCCAATTGGATAACCGTTTGTACCAACTATCTGTGCCACTGGGATTCCAGTATGAGTCATTTCAAAGCAAACATTTTAGTCTCGTAACAGAAGCTACTGTGCAACCCACACTTACCCTAAATACAAATACATTCCTGCTTTCTACGGATTATAAACATTATACCCCAGGTAATGATCTGGTAAGAAAATGGAATATCAATACAACCGTTGGTTTCAGTGTTACCTATAAAACCGGTTCTACCCAATTCATGGTTGGACCGCAACTCCGCTATCAACACCTGCCAACTTATTCCAATTTATATCCAATCAAAGAATACCTGACCGATTTTGGTATCCGCTTTGGTATTACGAAACAGATTAAATAACTGTTGCTATTTGCTTTTGGCTGTTAGCTATTGGCTATTCGCCTTCAGCAGAACAATTCATGCTGTGTTTAATAGGCACATGCCATTATATCACCGAACTTGCATATAATTTTTCCCAAAAGCCAAAAGCCAAAAGCCAAAAGCCAAAA
>CAIWKU010000218.1 GCA_903913355.1 uncultured Bacteroidota bacterium
GTTTCATGATTTTTACCTGCATGATATTTCATTTGAAACTGTAAATGACAGTCCGTTTTTTGCATTCGATTTTTCCCTGGTCCAGCCTGATAAAAAAAAGGCACCACATTTTGAAGCCTCTTTGAAATTAAAACCGAAACAGGTTTTCAAAAGGATAGAGGAAATGAAAGATAATAATGAGCCAACTCTTTCTTACCAGTTATTTACAGAGTATCCCGATAAATCTGAGGAACCCTATTTTGAGCTCAGTTCCCTGGCTGCAAAGGGTTTTAAAGTGTATGATGCATCCAAAGTAAGGCAAAATCTGGCGCCAGCCCGTTCGGTGGTGGATCTGCATATTGAGAAACTGACAGATAGCTGGGAGCACTTGAGCAATTTTGAAATACTTACTATACAGTTACATGAGTTTCAAAAATGGTATGATCTGGCAGTAGCCCACAGGCAACCTTCTCTGATCATTATTCATGGAGTTGGGGCAGGCGTATTGCGGGATGAGATACATGAAATCATCAAGACCAAAAGAGAAGTCAAAAGATATATCAATCAGTATGACCCTCGGTTTGGGTATGGGGCTACTGAGATTTTTTTTCAGTGGTAATGAATCTTCTATATTAATATGAAATGATGGTACATAAATGTTTTTTCCGGATGATGGTTTTCTTGTTGCTGGGCAGTAGTCAACCAATGGCACAGTCCAAAACAGCATTTGTACAATTGACGGGTATCATTAAAGGATTCAATAACCAGGCAGAAGTTGAGGATATGTCGGAGTATCAGTATCTATTGCCTCCCACCGCTGACCGGGTGATCATTCCAGATACTGCCGGACATTTTAAGATTAGATTTCGGTTATTATCCCCGGGATATTTTAGACTGGGCAGGAATATTTTATACCTGAGTCCCGGCGATAATCTGCAAGTGTTTATTGATAAGGCCGACCCACGTAAAGCGATATTCAAAGGCAGTGGAGAAATAGCCAATAGCTATTTAAGATTTACTCCTTTCCCAAAAGGCGGTTCTTATATGGAAGCCGGTAGCAAGGCGCAGCGAACTGCTGAAGGGACGATAGATGTATTACTTGCTGCTGCATCTTCCCGTACCAAACAACTTGATTCTATACGCTCTGAAGTGACTCCTGAATTTTTCAGATTGGAAACTGCACGTATCAAAGCAGATTTGATCAATAGTTTTCATGCAGGGAATATTTCTTTTTACAGACCCAGAAAAATGGCGCAGGATTCATTGGATAGGTATACCAAAATCTATGCGCAGAAATCTGAATCTATGAGTAAAGCATATAGCAATGGGTTTGTGGATGCTTCTTTATTAAAATTGGTGGTATACCGAGACCTTGTTGAAGAACTGAGTCAACTGCCAGGCAGTAAAAAAGATATACAGCAGATGCGTGATTGGATCAAAGCCACTGATCTTATTGATGAGATGAAAAAGATTAGCGACAAAAAGCTATTAACGGTATTTAAGGCAAGAGTAGATTCCATTCAAACACTATCCTATAAAAACGCAGTTCTAACAAACCTGAAAAGCCAGCTTCAGTTTGGAAAAGGTGATAAGGCGGTTGATTTTATGGCAATCGATAATACAGGTAAGCTGGTTGCACTGAGTAGTTTGAAAGGCAAAATAATATATATAGATCTTTGGGCAACCTGGTGTGGACCATGTATGGCAGAAATGCCACATTATGATTCTCTCAAAGCTAGCTACGCGAGTAACCCCAATATTGTATTTCTCTCTTTGTCCATTGACGATGATATCCCTGGCTGGAAATCGAATATTGCCAAAAGAAATGTAACAGGCTATCAATGGGTAATTAATCGCGCGAAACTGAGTGCCTATAATATTGTAGGTATTCCCAGAACATTATTGATTGACAAAAACTTTACTATCCAGGATATGAATGGCCCATTGCCATCAAATAAGAGCCTGCCTGCCATTTTGGGAAAGCTTGAGTAATCGCTGTTAAGCCCGAATGACCGCTTACAAAATATAAGCCATATCTTTGTCTTACTACAAACCCGAGCTATCGTCGCGCCTTGCGTGAAGGAAAGTCCGGACAGCACAGAGCAACCTACCGGTGAATAGCCGGCTTCCTGAGCAATTGGGAAAGAGACAGTGCCACAGAAAATAACTACCTCCGGTAACGGGGGAAAAGGTGAAAATGTGAGGTAAAAGCTCACAATATGAACTGGTAACGGTTTATATGGGTAAACCTTGGGTGCTGTAATGCCATGTATAGGATGGGTAGAGAGCGGCTCGCTCAAGCACCTGATGCAAATCGGGTCACCATCCAGGGTAGGCAGCAAGATCATACCAGTAATGGTATGGCGAGATAAATGATAGTTTAGAAACAGAATCCGGCTTATGAGGCTTGTAGTTTTAAAACAGAGTATTGAGTAGGTTTGGAGTTTGGGGTTTTGAGTTTGGCGTTGTTGAAATTTATTGTTGATAGTTATTGATAGTTAATTAACTGCAAACCATTAACAACTGCAAACCCCAAACTCCAAACCCCAAACTCCAAACCCCAAACATTCCCCCCTAAACTTCTCCCGTTTTACTATTTTTGCCCCATGACACAAGAACAAAATAAGATTATGAGGGACCGGGTGGTTGTCCTGAGGAGGTTTCTTTGACGTTGAGAACCGTACATATAAAATAGAAACTGATCGTCAGCTTTCATTATCGGAGGGCTTTTGGGATGATAATAAAAGAGCCA
>CAIWKU010000219.1 GCA_903913355.1 uncultured Bacteroidota bacterium
CTATCTTTTTTTCCGATAGTAACTATGGGTTTATGAATCGTATCATTTTGAGAAGAATCTGCAAGAAGCTCCGCCGGGGATAAGGAGACCTCAGTAACAGGGTGCTTTTTAAAATGGGTAGGAATATATTCTACGAATACCCAGATATCGGTAGCTGTTAATGCCAATGCAATGAAAGCAGCTACAAGGCTGCTTCTGTGTTTTGCAAAAAATGAACTGTCTATTTTTCTGGAATTCCTGATAACCAGTATCAAAACAAAGCCCCAGATGATTGCAGCAATCACAAACATCTGGGGTATTTCTTTTAGTAATTTTATAAACATAATCTACTATTCAAAATATATTTAAAAGGATCTGTACAAAATGATTCCTACTCTCTATTATCTTCCTGGTGGAGGAGCAACAGGTCTTGGTCCTTGTCCGGGTGGTGGAGGCGGTGGTGGTAAAGGTTTTCCAAAAGGCTTCGGAGCACCACGGTGACAGGTATTACAAGTTACCACCTGAATTTTTGCTGTATCTGATTCTGTATGCTTGATGCTGGAAATGTATTTTTTATTCATTTCATCCGTCATGCGAATCATTTCTCTGGCAATATCTTTTTTGGGATTATCATCGCTAGGCATATCCATTTTTCTGGGATTGTCTTTTTCAGGTGCATGACAGTAATTACATTTTACACCCAGGTCAACTTTAAACTGATCCATTGCATGATCTACTTCCTGATAAGTTGCCGTTGCCGGGAAGACTTTGATATTTTTTAGTTTTTTAACCGGCTGTTGCTGAACATTGAATGACTGGGTAATCAATGCGCCTGCAATCGTAATCACCAGTAAGAAGTTTAATTTTTTTCTGTGCTGTGCTAACATAGAGTAGTATTTTGACTAAATATAAAGCATCAAAAACAATTTTATAAAAATACATGATCCTGATTCGGTAAAATGACGGTTTTTGCTGATAAAAACAATACATAGTAAATAAATATAATAACTGAATATTAGTAAGAATTGTTAATGATTGATGCTTTTGATTTAGGATGAACAAAATCACTTTCTGACAGATATCTCATGCGTAATAAATTTTCACAGGAATAACTATCTTACAGTAGAATTGGATTGTGTCACTGGTAGTATAATTCTTTTAAAACTTTGGCGGAAGCGATTTAACCTGTTACATGTTGCATGTTTTGAAAGCAATATCGCTACTGGAATAGCGTATTCACAAAAATTCAATAAATCAGTAGTCTAAGCGTTTCTGATCATCTATATAATCATTTTATGAAAAGAGTTATTGCCATTTCCCTGTTATTGGTTTCCTGCAATCAGTTTACCAGTAATCCTTCCAAAAGCGAATCAACTTTTTCTCTTGACAACAAAAAAGCCATCGTATATACAACAGCAGATAGTACGGAATTGCGGTTATCCGCTACCGATACATTGCAGTTTTCTGAACAGGGTCAACCTGTTGAAACGCAGGTTTGTGTTTTTGTAGATCCTGGAAAAAAGTTTCAAACCTTATTAGGAATAGGAGGGGCTTTAACAGACGCATCCGCCGAAACTTTTGCAAAACTTCCTAAAGAAAAACAAAATGAAGTGTTAGCGGCTTATTATGATTCAAAAAGGGGGATTGGTTATACACTCGGGCGAACAAATATTCATAGCTGCGATTTCTCCAGTGGCAGTTATACTTATGTTGCCGATGGAGACAGCGATCTAAAAACTTTTTCCGTAGCGCATGATGAAAAATACCGTATTCCATTGATAAAGCAGGCAATTGCCATCGCGGGAGGTAAACTCACTATGTTCGCCAGTCCCTGGAGCCCACCATCCTGGATGAAAGAAAATAATGATATGCTTCATGGGGGGAAATTGAAGCCTGCTTATTACCAGGCCTGGTCTATGTATTATACAAAATTTATCAAATCCTATGAACAGCAGGGTATCCCTATCTGGGGTATTACGGTTCAGAACGAACCTATGGCAACACAAACATGGGAATCCTGCAATTATACGGCGACAGAAGAGCGCGATTTTTTAAAAAAATACCTGGGGCCCAATATGGAGAAACAAGGACTGGGTGACAAGAAAATAATTGTTTGGGATCATAACCGGGATTTAATCTATCAAAGAGCCAGTACTATTTTTGATGACCCCGAAGCAGCGAAATATGCATGGGGAATAGGGTTTCACTGGTATGAAGATTGGAGCGGAGGCGACCAGGTATTTGACAATGTAAAAAGAGTAGCAGAGACCTACCCTTCAAAAAATATTTTGTTTACAGAAGGTTGTAACGGACCATTTGATATGAAAAAGATCAACGATTGGAAATGGGGTGAGCGATATGGGAAAACGATGATTGAGGATTTTAATAATGGGTCGGTTGGCTGGACAGATTGGAATATTTTACTAGATGAAAATGGAGGCCCGAATCATGTGGGTAATTTCTGCTTTGCGCCTATTCATGCAGATACCAAAACAGGTAAGCTGTTTTATATGAATGCCTATTACTATATAGGGCATTTTTCAAAATTTATCAAACCAGGGGCTAAAAGAATTATTAGCTCGGCAAGTAGAAGTGCTTTGTTAAGTACTGCATTTATGAATGTAGATGGTAGTGTTGCAGTAGTGGTAATGAACCCGGGTAATCAGAAAATTCCCTACTATTTATGGATTGCCGGTAAATCTGTTTTAGTGAATAGCAAGCCTCATTCGATACAGACAGTTGTTTTTTAAAAGATCACCAATATTTTACGATTGCCAATTTAATAAGTATCCATGTACATGTTAGGTACATGGATACTATTCAAATTATCCGACTGCTCCACCACCACTACCGGCAGCTGGTTTTTTAGATTTGATTTTTTTTAAATCAATCGCTTTAACCCCACCCGTTTTTCCGCTTTTACTTGCTGGCGGTTTCTTTTTCGATATTATTTTAGTTTGACTACCTGCTTTGCCACCGCTTTTTCCGCTTTTACTAGCTGCAACTTTCTTTTTAGGAGTGGGTTTTACTTCAGATCCTTTTAGCCCACCCTTACCTCCGCTGTTACCGGCTTTTATTTTCTTTTTAACAATAGGCTTTAGCTCATTTCCTTTTGCACCGCCTTTGGTTCCAGCGCTCCCTGCAGCAATTCTCTTTTTAGCAATGGGCTTTGTTTCATTTCCTTTTGTACCGCCTCTTTGACCACTTTGACCCGCAGCTGATTTTTTCTTTGGTTTTGTTTTTTTGCTCATAATGGGCTGTTGTTTTTTTAGTTGTTTTTGTAATGTTTTTTTAGCTTTTGTGAGGGCTAATAAATCGGCTGCTAATTTTGCAAGATTTATCCCTATTGGGTTTTTATTGGCAGCAATGAAATCTTCTGTCACTATTGCATAGAGTTCATCACAATAAGCATCCCAGAATTCCCAGCTTATTTTTTTCTTTTTCCCCCAACTGATACAGGTCAGGTATTTAGTATCATATGCCAAAACGGTTACAGCATGACCACCAAAAGAGCCAGGTGCATTATCCCCGGTTAATGCACCTGGCATCAATTCCCAGACCTCCTGCCCCTTTATGGTGTTAGGTAAGTTTAAGCCAACATAGATACCACCAAACAGATAAACAGCTGCCCGTACTAAGTCATGATTTTTATATTGAATAGTAGCATAGGCCCTGATTCTATGGCCACCAATACCTGATTTACGCCAGTAATTCATAGCATCAGAGAGATAGATCGGGTTGTCATTTTTTCCGGTAGCCGGGTCATATCCGGATAGCGCAATAAATGCTTTTAGAATAGCTTTATCGCGTATAATATTCTCTTTTTTGGCGTTGGCGGTCCAGCATTCAATCATATGTCCAGCAGCAGCACAAGTACAATCACTCAAATTCCAATTTTCCATCATACCCCAAGGAGTGGTTTTTTTTAACGTCCAATCTAATTCAATGGGAAGTTTGGCAAGAATAGAAGGCTTTATATAGTTTGCCATGCTAAGATCTCTCGGGTCATTTTTTGCGGGAAGTTTGCCGGGTTTACCAACAAAAGGGGGGGCTTTTTTTTCAGACATCGGATAGGTGGATTATTTGTAACAATTCAATTAATGAATTGTAATAATATTTAAAATTATTAAGTGTAACTAATGTATTTA
>CAIWKU010000220.1 GCA_903913355.1 uncultured Bacteroidota bacterium
GGAGTGCGGTTGCGAGCGACTGGAAAGTGAATGCAGATACTGTGGCATTGGTTACGGGGATTATTAGTGGATTGGTATCTGCCTTAGGGTGTATAGCGGGTGGATATATTGCCGACAAATGGGGTGTCTGGTATGCTTATCTAACTACGGGGGCAATCTCTGCCCTGGTAGCGCTGGTTATGGCGGCATTGCCTTTTACACCTGTGGTATATATAACCGGGGTATTGGTATATTCTTTTGCCCTGGGCATGATAAACGCTGCATTTTCTGCGATTATATTATTTGCTATCGGAAAAAAAGCGGCAGCAACTAAATATTCTCTTTTATCATCTTTAGGTAATATACCGGTTGTATATATGACCAGTTTAGATGGATGGGTACATGATCACGGAGGTAGTAGGTATATGTTGGTTGTGGAAGCGCTGGCTGGGTTGTTAAGTGTTGTGCTTTTTCTGCTTGTTTTTAAATGGATGCAGAACAGAAAATTCTTAGTAAAAACAGTGGATGAATAAGTAAACCTTACAAGTATATTTGTGAGTAAGTAATAATTTAGATCTGATTGCTAATTTAATCAAATGCTGCCATGGCGAAAAATACAGTTACCCGTATTCATATTTGTTTATTGATCGTTTCTGCAATTTGCTGTATACATGCGTATTCGCAAGTCACCAAAATGCCTGCCTATCCCTTACTCACTCATGACCCATATTTTAGTGTTTGGTCATTTACTGACGAGCTGAATGCCTCCACAACAAAACACTGGACGGGGTCTGACCAGTCGCTAATGGGAGTCTTGGAAGTGGATGGAAAATCATATCGATTCCTGGGAAAAGATGCCCCGGTGTATCATTCCCTGATTCCCACGTCAGACGAGAAAACTTATTCGGTTGCGTATACTGAATCTGAGCCGTCTTCCAATTGGAACCAGGAAAATTTTGATGATCATACCTGGAAAATTGGGGAAGCTCCTTTTGGCGATAGGGCTTCCCGGGTAAAAACACAATGGTTGAGTAAAGATATCTGGGTAAGGAGAAGTTTTGAATGGAATGGTGCAAGCCTTGAGACCCTGTTTCTTAAGATACGGCATGATGATAATACAGAAGTATATCTTAATGGAGAAAAAATATATACCAAAATTGGTTGGATGAATAAACTTCAATACATACCTATTGATGTAGCCTTTATTCAAAAATTAAAAAAAGGAAAGAATCTTTTAGCTATTCATGTGGCCAATAAAGCAGGCGGGAGCTGGTTAGATGCAGGGCTTTCAACATTGGAAAAACAGAAAGATGAATCATCTGTGATGAATGCTGTACAAAAATCGGTTACGGTAACCGCTACCCAAACAGAATACCGGTTTCAATGCGGTGGTATTGATCTTTCAGTTCTGTTTACTTCCCCTTTATTAATCAAAAACCTTGATTTGTTGACCAGACCCGTGTCCTATATCAGTTTCAGGGCAATTTCGAATGATACCAAACCGCATGAAGTGAATGTACATATAGGGGTATCCACCGATCTGGCTGTAAATATTTCAGGGCAACAGGTTAACGCAAAAAAATATACTGCAGGCGGACTGACCATATTAAAAGCAGGTACCACGGAACAGCCAATACTAAAAAAGAAAGGCGATGATCTCAGAATAGACTGGGGCTACTTATATGTAGCAGCTCCGATTGCCGGCAATACGAAACAGCATATTTCACAGAACGATGTTAATGAAGGGGCAAACCCTGGTATATCAACCGTATCGTCTACTATTGGGAAATACATAACCCTGAATACCAGTTTATCCCTGGGCTCGGTTACGGGAAGAGAGAAACAAACTATGCTTATGGTGGGTTATGATGATCTGTATTCATTGCAATATTTCGGCAAAGACCTGTTACCCTATTGGAAAAAATCTCCTGAAGATGCTTTTGAAGGACAATTATTGAAAGCGGCTTCTGAGTATACTACGGTATTAAAAAGTTGCAGTGACTTTGATAAAATTATTTATACAGATGCATTAAATGCGGGTGGCGAAAATTATGCAAAACTTTGTGTAACAGCTTACCGGGAATCAGTTGCGGCACATAAACTCGTAAAAAGCCCAAAAGGGGAGTTGCTTTTCTTTTCAAAGGAAAATTTTAGTAATGGCTGTATCAATACAGTGGATGTTACCTACCCATCTGCTCCGCTTTATCTGGTATATAACCCTGAATTGATGGAAGGTATGCTAAATGGAATTTTTGAATATAGTGAAAGTGGAAAATGGACCAAGCCTTTTGCAGCGCATGACCTGGGTACATATCCACTCGCAAATGGACAAGTATATGGAGAAGATATGCCTGTTGAAGAGTCAGGGAATTTGATCATACTTACTGCTGCGATAGTAAAAGCAGAAGGAAAACCCGATTATGCAAAAAAACACTGGAAAGCGATAAGTACCTGGGCAGAATACCTAAGTAAAGAAGGTTTTGATCCAGCCAATCAATTATGTACAGATGATTTTGCAGGGCATTTGGCACGAAACGCAAATCTTTCTATAAAAGCAATCGTTGGATTGGGATCCTATGCAATGATGGCCAATGCAATCGGAGAAAAAGAAATCGCCAAAAAATACCAGGATATTGCCCAATCAATGGCTCGTAAATGGATGATAATGGCTATTGATGGAGATCATTATGCCCTGACTTTTGACAGTAAAAATACATGGAGTCAGAAGTATAACCTTGTGTGGGACAAAGTATTAGATCTCCAATTGTTTCCAAGGGAGGTATACGAAAAGGAA
>CAIWKU010000221.1 GCA_903913355.1 uncultured Bacteroidota bacterium
GAAAACATCAAACTCATGCTTGCCATAATAGAAATTGGGAATCAATATATCATTGATGCCTTTGGCAAAAACAAGTAGTTTTTTCTTTATGTCGTTAGCTATGCTCATAGTCGTATTGGGATTCGGTGGTGTCTTTTTGGGCCTCTGCGATTTCGTTTTTCAAATCAATCAAAGTGCCCCACTGGTAAAACAAATAAATTTGCAATAAACCGGATATTGAAATAAGCAAAAACCATGGTGCTTTGTAAATGCCAAACCTATCTGTGTTGTTGCACATTGTCACCAATACAACCCACATCACATGAATCAATAATGATAACATGCTTGCAAAAAACAAAACGATTTTGCTTCTTATTTTTTTCATAATACGTTTGATTTAAAATCTTTTTTATGCTGAATATTATTGATGGCAATGACTTTTGTTTTTTCTTTAATGAAATACTTGCGCTTGCCATCTTTCTTTTCGTAAACAATATTATAATCATCCATCAACCTGTATAAATTCCTTACGCTTATCCCCAGCTTGCTGGCAGCATACGGCATTGATGACACCAGGTTGAGGGCTTTCAGCACCAGCCTCTTTTTGTGGTATTCAATATTTAAAATTTCCTGCTCCATGGAAAGCTATTTATTGTTTTGCATTATACCAGTTGATAAAATCAATGATTGACATAACAACATTATGTATCAAATCCCCGTCTGATGAAGTGTATATAGGAAATGGGTAATGCCCGGTTTCGGTATCAACCCATTTAACCTCATTGTCCCAAACATCAATTTTTAATTTTAATGGCTCACAATCCTCGTGTTTTTCCCATAATTCATTAGCTGCTATTTTTAGCTTTTGAATAATTGGCATCACATTGCCCCAAGTTATTATTGAAGACATAAAACCATTTGGGTATCCCATGAATTTCTCAATCAGCCTCAACAATTCTTTATCTTCAAGGAATAATACGTTCATATATCATTTGGATTAAAATCAGGTTTATAAATCAAATCAACGCCTCTCAGAAACCAAAAAATATTCTGCAATTGATGCAGATAACCGCATATTGATTTTTGGTTGAACGGCCACTCAATATGTTTAGAAATAGATAAATAATATTTGCCATCAAATCGGTGAAGCTCGTTTGCGCACCAAATAATGTCTTTTTTATAATCTCCAGATAATGCGTATGCAAAGTGATCGCTATATGGAGATTGGCATTTTTTGAATGAATTGAAGAAGCCTTCTTTGACATACCCGGTTTTAAGCAATAAATCTCCGGTTATATTGATGCCAAAAATATCTTTTTGGCTAAAGTGCGCTTGGTCTGTATCAAGATCAACGTCACCAGTATATATTTCAACTCCTTCTGGCAATACAATCTTTACCGTGGCATGGATACCACAGTTTGGTATGCTGATTGCATTGCCTGCTCTTAAATCTTTTGGGCTGATCATGGTTTATATATTAACTCCTTTTCAATTGCTGCGAAATAATAGTTCTGCAAACGATGCACAGTCTCTATCACCGGAAAGTGATAATTGTAATAAACATCCTCTTCTATAATATGGTAAATGGCAAACTTTTTTGTTTTTTGGTTGAAAGAAACGGCAATCCCTGGACCACCAAACAAATCATAGGTTACCCCGGTTGTCCAATTAACATCACTTTCTTCTTTTGTGAAACCAAAAGCAATAAGCCAATCAACAGTAAGCGGGATTGCTTCCGCTATAAATGCCCCGGTCTGCATTTGTGCAATATTAAATGAGCTTATTCTGTGAATGGTTTTCC
>CAIWKU010000222.1 GCA_903913355.1 uncultured Bacteroidota bacterium
AGCCTTTGCATGCATTTGATTCAGATGCTATCCAGGGAAATTCAGTGATCATTAAAAACCTTTCTGAGGGAACCAAATTTGTGACACTGGATGAAAAAGAAAGGATCTTAACCCGTGAAGACCTGATGATCTGTAATGCCGCCGAACCTATGTGTATTGCCGGTATTTTTGGTGGATTGCATAGTGGCGTAAAACCTACAACCCGGAATATTTTTCTGGAAAGTGCCTGGTTTCATCCCGTAAGTATCCGCAAGACTTCTGTAAAACATAATCTGAGAACAGATGCTGCTGCCCGCTTTGAAAAAGGCGTGGATATTGCCAATACAGTGAATGTATTGAAAAGGGCTGCTTTGCTTATTAAAGAAATTGCCGGCGGGGAAATTACCGGTGATATCATAGATGTATACCCAAATCCACAACCCAGGGTAGAAATCACATTAAAAAACCATTACCTGAAAAAATTGAGCGGTAAAAATTATCACTCAGATAAAATCAAACGAATTTTAACCAGTCTGGGTTTTGAAATAGTGAGAGAGGGATTGGATGAATTACGTGTAGCTGTTCCTTACAGTAAACCTGATATAACCATTCCCGCAGATATCGTTGAAGAAATCCTTCGCATTGACGGGTTAGACAATATCGAAATCCCTTCTTCTATTACAATTAGTCCTGCCGTTGAACGAATGGGATTGAAAGAAGTACTGAAAGATAAAATAGCCGGCTTTCTTGTGGGGCAGGGATATTATGAAATATTTACGAATTCGATTACCAATAGCAAATATTTTGATGAAACAACCTTGGGTGTTACCGTTAAAATGATGAATAGCCTGAGTGCTGAACTCGATGTTCTCCGGCCTTCTATGGTGGAAACCGGTCTGGAATCCATTGCTTATAATTTGAACCGGAAAAATAATCACTTGCGGTTTTTTGAATATGGAAAAACTTACAGAACAGAAGCCATAGGCAATTACCAGGAGCAGGAGCATCTCTGTTTGTATACTACCGGTTTGGATCATGAGGAATCCTGGCGTGCGAAAAGTAAACCACAGGATTTTTATGGCCTGAAAGGATTGGCATCGGCTTTATTGGCTATTTGTGGATTGAATTCTATTCAGTTCCTAAAAACGGGTGAATCTGGATTATGCTTAGAACTCTATCACGGAAAATTATGTATAGGGTCTCTGATTGAAGTTAACAAGCATAAACTACAGTCATTTGATATCAAACAACCGGTTTTTGTACTGGATATCCACCTGGGTACCTTATTGAAAGCAGTTGAAAAAAATAAGATCAGTTATAAAGAAGTCAATAAATTCCCGATCATGCAAAGGGATCTTGCCATGGTGGTTAACCGGGCAACTACTTATGAATCGATAGAAAATTCCGTAAAAAAAATAAAACTGTCCAAACTAAAGGATATGCGTTTATTTGATGTGTTTGAAAGCGATAAACTTGGGACAGATAAGAAATCAATGGCGGTCAGTTTTCTTTTTGCCGATGAAGAAAAGACCTTGACAGATAAGGAGGTAGATGGTATGGTGGCAAAATTGATCCAGGGTTTCGAGAACGATCTGATGGCAGAGATCAGAAAATAAAAAGCGTGAATAACAAGTGCAGTAAAAATGTATTATTTTAATCCCTTGCCGTTATCTTAGAGAGATGGTTGAACTTGATTTACAGATAAAAAGTATCCAGGATAAACTTCAGTTATTGGTGAAACAACACCAGTTACTGCAAAAAGAGAATGGGAAATTGAAAAAGGAGCTTGAAAAAGCAAGCTTGCTGAATACAGAAAAAGAACAGTCTTTACAGACTCTCCAACAACAGTTGGACGTCCTGAAACTGGGTTCGGGCAACCTCGATGAGGCCGAAAAACTGGCGCTTAGTAAAAGAATTGATGCTTATTTGAAAGAAATTGATAAATGCCTGGCACTACTGAATACCTAAACTATGTCTGAACTGATTCCTGTAAATATTCTGATTGCCGACCGGACCTACCGACTGAAAATTGAGTCGGGAGACGAAGAAATGGTGCGGAAAACTGCCGGACTGATCAATGAAAAGATAAGCGATTTCAAGACCCAGTTTGCCGGGAAAGATATGCAGGACTATGTTTCCATGGTATTATTATGGTTTGCTACCGAGCAAAACAGACCCGGCGCAGATCCCGTGAAATGGGAAGAGACAGT
Source organism: uncultured Bacteroidota bacterium (assembly GCA_903913355.1). Lineage (GTDB taxonomy): Bacteria > Bacteroidota > Bacteroidia > Chitinophagales > Chitinophagaceae > Sediminibacterium. The sequence continues at coordinate 2,190 of CAIWKU010000222.1, forward strand.
TTCCAGACTTGCAGCCCTGGAAAAACTGGTCGATAAAGCCCTTTCTTCAGAAGAAATCTAAAAAACAATTCGTCTGGATGAGCCAAACGGGGTAAAACTAGCGTTTAGCTACCCCTTCATCTATTCAACCAATCAACTTATTAAGTATCTTCGTCACCTGACCTGTCATTTACTTATTACAGAAAATGAGATGTGAACAACCTTATATGATTGTGAACTATTCAAAAAATTGCCAAAATCATGGATCAAACAGTACTGTTTATTATAATTGGTGTCACCGCATTAATTGTGGGGCTTATAGCGGGTAGACTATTCTTCGCTAAAAACACAAAAAAGCAGATTGAAGAAGCGGAGCATTTAGCTCAAAACATTCTGAAAGAGGCCGAATTAAGGGCCGAAACCATTAAAAAAGAGAAGCAACTTGAGGCAAAAGAGCGTTTTGTACAGTTAAAGGCTGAACATGAGCGTGAAGTGCTGGAAAGAAACCGCAAAGTGGGGGAAGGGGAGAATCGTATCAAACAGAAAGAGATTACGATTAACCAGAAGGAAGCTTCTCTGGATAAACAGATCAAGGATAATGAGGTAATTAAGGATAACCTGAATCGCCAGATTGAAGTGGTTAACCAAAAAAGAACTGAACTGGAAAAACACCAGGAAGAACATATCCGAAGGTTAGAAAAAATTGCCGGACTGAGTGCCGAGGAAGCCAAATCTCAACTGGTAGAAAGCCTGAAACAGGAAGCCCATACACAGGCCCTGGGTCTTCAGCAGGAAATCATCGAGGAAGCCAAATTAAAGGCTAATAAAGAAGCTCGTAAGATTGTGATCCAGTCTATTCAACGAACAGCAGCCGAAGTAACCATTGAAAATACAGTTACGGTATTTAACCTGGAAACGGATGAGATCAAGGGACAAATCATTGGTAGGGAAGGGCGAAATATCCGTGCCATTGAAGCAGCAACAGGTGTTGACCTGATTGTGGATGATACACCCGAAGCCATTATTCTTTCCTCTTTTGATCCATTGAGAAGGGAGATTGCCAGGTTAAGTCTGCAAAGACTGGTTTCTGACGGAAGAATTCACCCGGCACGTATTGAAGAAGTGGTAGAAAAAACACGCAGACAGTTAGAAGAGCAGATTATTGAAATAGGAGAGCGTACCGTAATAGAAATGGGAATCCATGGATTACATAAAGAATTGGTGCGGATTGTTGGAAAAATGCGTTTCCGTTCATCCTATGGGCAGAACCTTTTGATGCATAGTCGCGAAACGGCCAATTTGTGTGGAATTATGGCGGCTGAGTTGGGGATGAATCCCAAACTGGCTAAACGAGCCGGGTTATTGCATGACATTGGTAAAGTACCGGATGAAGAAACTGAACTTACCCACGCTTTATTGGGAGCCAAATTGGCTGAGAAATATGGTGAGAACCCGGCGGTAGTAAATGCTATCGGTGCTCACCACGACGAAATGGAAATGCAGTATGTGATTTCCCCGATCATACAGGCTTGTGATGCCATCAGCGGGGCAAGACCCGGCGCCCGTCGCGAGATCATGCAGCAGTACTTACAGCGGATCAAAGACCTTGAAAATCTGGCTATGGCCTACCAGGGCGTTGAGAAAGCGTATGCTATCCAGGCCGGAAGGGAATTGAGGGTAATTGTGGAAGCCGATAAGGTAACAGATGTTGACAGCGATAAGCTCAGTTTTGAAATAGCCCAGAAAATACAGACCGAAATGACCTATCCCGGACAGATAAAAGTTACCGTGATCAGGGAGAAAAGAGCTGTAAATGTGGCCAGATAGCCTTAAGGCATTAAAATTTAGAGCCAAAAGCCAATGACCAATGGCCAAAAGCGCCATAAATGGCGAATTTAATTTGTTTTTTTAACCGGCACCAGCTACCTTTGCCGTCCGCAAAAATTAAAAGTTATGAACGCAGCAGTTCAGTTTGTACACGATCAATTGACAGTTAAGAAGGACCATCCAAAGTTCAAAGCCGGTGATAATATTACCGTTAACTATAAAATTGTAGAAGGTGGTAAAGAGCGTATCCAGAGCTTTCGTGGCGATGTGATTAAATTACAGGGTAATGGAGCAACTGCTTCTTTTACCGTGCGTAAAATATCTGACGGCGTTGGCGTTGAACGTTTGTTCCCGATCCTTTCTCCAAATATTGACTCTATTCTTTTGAATAAGACCGGTAAAGTGCGTCGTGCTAAATTATACTACCTCCGTGAGCGTAGTGGTAAGAGTGCACGTATCAAAGAAAAAAGATTCTAGCAAGTACTTTTACTTACTACCATATAGGCTGAATTTTAACCTTCTGGTTTTTTTAAGTTCTGCAGGATTCGTTTTTTTGAATTACCTTTAGTATCTAAAAAATTTATATATGGGAGACTTATTTGCACCTCAGCATTTAATACTGATTTTGTTAATCGTTTTATTAATGTTCGGAGGTAAAAAGATACCTGAATTGATGCGTGGATTGGGTAAAGGAATCAGAGAGTTTAAAGATGCGAAAGATAATGTCAAGAGAGAAATTGAAGGACATATCAATGATGAGCCGGGTTCTAATACAACAAAAACCAACTCAACAAATTCTACTACCAATCCGTAAGAAATTGATCGAATTGTATAAAACCTCGCAATAATATTCTGCGGGGTTTTCTTTTATTTGCAACGATTATTTATACCCCTTTCTTTATTTTTTAATGAGCATTTTTACCAAAAAATCAAGTTCTGAACCTAAGGCGGAAATGTCTTTTATTGAGCATATTGATGAGCTCAGAAAGCATTTATTCCGATCCGTTGTAGCCATTGTTCTGGGTGCCATCGTAATGGCTGTATATAATAATTTTATTGTGAAAAAAATCCTGATGGGCCCCACCCATTCGGAGTTTCCTACTTATGTATACCTGTGCAAACTCGGACAGTACCTGGGTTTGGGTAACAAACTTTGTTTGAGTGAGATCAATGTGAAAATGCAGAGTAATGCGGTGGCAGGGCAGTTTAGTGTTTACCTGAATATCATATTAATCGGAGGATTTATTATTGCGTTCCCTTATGTATTCTGGCAATTTTGGAAATTCGTAAAACCTGCACTGAAAACAAATGAATTAAGAGGTACACGGGGTGTTATTTTTTGGGTATCTACACTTTTCTTTATTGGTGTTTTGTTCGGGTATTTTATAGTTGCTCCCTATACAATTAATTTTTTCGCCAATTTTTCATTGGATGATAATATCCAGAACTTCTGGACGATCGCGAGTTATTTTAATACCATGGTTCCGCTGATACTTGGATCGGGTATTGCTTTTCAACTTCCATTGGTTTTGTATTTTCTCGCAAAAGTGGATGTGGTTAGTGCCGCTTTTTTAAAAAAATACAGGAAACATGCTGTACTCATCATTGTTATCGCTACTTCCATTATAACCCCTCCTGATATGCTGAGCACGGTTATCTGTAGCATACCGCTGGTACTACTGTATGAGATCAGTATTTTCCTTTGCAGAAAAGTGGAAAAGAAAAAACAAAAGGATGCTACTACCCCTGATTGGGAATAGTTCAAGGGATGAGCAGGGTACAATCAATCAACACAATTAATCATTCATTCTTAAATTCAGGCACTTGTTTTCCTTTAGTTCAATAAGAAATTATCAGCAGTTTCTTACTGATCATCCAAATGGATGTTCACAGGTAGTGCAACAATACCTGGATGCCATACAAGAGAACGAACACCTGAATGCTTTTGTGGAAGTATTTTCTGAGGATGCAATCGAGACAGCTAAAAAGCTGGATGAAAAAAGAGCTGCAGGTAAGCCCTTGGGAAAATTACATGGAGTAGTGGTTGCCATCAAAGATGTGATTTCTTATAAAGGCCATTCAGTTTCTGCTTCCTCTAAAATCTTATCCAATTTTACTGCGATTTATCATGCTACCGTAATTGAAAAATTACTTGCCGAAGATGCCATCATCATCGGCAGAAATAACTGTGATGAATTTGCTATGGGTAGTAGTAATGAAAATTCTGTGTATGGTACGGTGAAAAATGCGTTAGACCCCAGCCGTGTACCCGGTGGATCTTCCGGCGGCTCGGCCGTAGCTGTTCAGGCAGGATTGTGTATGATTAGTCTGGGATCAGATACAGGTGGTTCGGTTCGGCAACCAGCTGATTTTTGTGGTATTGTAGGCTTAAAACCCAGTTATGGAAGGATATCCCGATATGGGCTCATCGCCTATGCTTCTTCTTTTGACCAGATTGGAATTTTTGGCAATACAGTAGAAGATATTGCCCTGGTTTTGGAAATTATTGCGGGGGAAGATGCATTTGATAGCACGGTCTCTCAAAAAACCGTTCCTCATTATTCAGAGGAATTGGCATTCACTCAAAAGCCCTGGCGTATTGCCTATTTTAAGGAAGCGTTGGATCATCCAGGTCTTGATCCGGCGATAAAGCAGGAAATCAGCTCGTTTATCAAAAAATTAACAGCTTGGGGCCATATTGTGGAACCAGTTGATTTTGAATTACTTGAATATATAGTTCCAGCCTATTATGTTTTGACTACTGCCGAGGCTTCCAGCAATCTTTCCAGGTTTGATGGAGTGAAATTTGGTTACCGCTCCATGTCCAAAGATGCCGATCTGACAGGGCTCTATAATGCGTCCAGAAGTGAGGGTTTTGGAAAAGAAGTACAAAGAAGGATCATGCTGGGAACTTTTGTATTAAGTTCTGGCTATTTTGACGCATACTATACTAAGGCTCAGCAAGTTAGAAGAATTTTGCAGGATCGGACCCAAGAGATATTTTCTAATTATCAAGCCATCATTTTGCCTACGGTACCCTCACCTGCCTTTAAGATTGGGGAAAAGACAAATGACCCCGTTGAAATGTTTCTTGCCGATATCTATACGGTATTTGCGAACCTGGTAGGAATACCCGGAATTTCTATCCCCCTCTTCAAACACCCCAATGGACTGCCTTTTGGGCTCCAGGTTCTGACAACTCATTTTGATGAAGTATCTTTGCTCCGCTTGTCAAAACAGCTGATGGCTCTATCTAAGCCGGCTGAAAACGCGTAACGAGAAAATGAATGTGAACCGATCGGCTTATCCAGCCATCGGAAATATCACCCAAAAAACTAAGATGATCAGCTAACCATGGAATGGTTTGGAATACATATCAATAACCCTATCTCCCTGACCAAGTTAACCCTGGTAGGTTTTGCCTTTATTGGAGGCAGTATCGGCGCTATGTCTTTTGTGAATTCACCCAAGGAATATCATACACCAGACCCGGTAGTCAATGATAAAGCCGGCTTTAAAAGCCTTTTTACCAATAATCATTTTGATGCTTCCAAGCCCTATTCTGCCCAACTTAATCCCAAAGCGGTTCCTTTTGTACAGGAATATATCAGGAAACAAGGTGAGGAACTCGAAAAAATGAAATTATGGGGGAAACCTTATTTTGACCTCTATGATAATATCCTGACCCTGTATTCCATCCCGAAAGAGATGAAATACCTGAGTGTGATTGAAAGTCATTTAACCCCGGGTCTTGTATCCTGGGCGGGTGCCGTGGGCCCCTGGCAATTAATGGATGATGAAGCACGCCGTTTTGGTCTTCGTGTTGGGAAAGTGGATGACAGAATGGATTTCTACAAAAGCACCCATGTTGCCGCAAGGTTAATGAAAGAACTATATGGTGAATTTGGCGACTGGTTACTGGTAGTAGCTGCCTACAATGGCGGGGCGGGCAGGGTTCGCCAAGCCATTCGCAAAGCCGGCAGTAAAGATTTCTGGGACCTGCAATATTATTTACCTGAGGAAACCAGGAACCATGTAAAAAAATTCATCGGTACACATTATATATTTGAAGGAGGAGGTGGAATGACCACATTAACTGCAGCAGAAACGGAAGCACAAAAGAATATAATACCCACAAGTGTATCATTGAATGAACAGGATTTGAACAACACCATCGTTACAGAAATAACCGGCAGATTTAACGCCAAGATTGTTGCTGAAGGATTAACGATCGACCCAGTACAGTTTATTAAATGGAACCCTGGTTTTGATAGGGCGTTGTCCGAAGGAAAAAAATATCCTATGCGTCTTCCTGCCGACAAAACTGCCATGTTTGAAGCCAATAAAGGAAACCTGCTGATGCAATCGATCCGATCACTGCTGGAGAGTGCAAGTGTTTCTAAATAATTCTTGAAAATGATTACCCTAGGATCAGGGATTTTGTAATACCTGATGGATGGCTTTCGCTTTTAAAAGACATTCCTCGTATTCTTTTTCCGCTTCACTATAAAAAGTGATACCACCGCCCACAAGATAACTCAGGTATTGATTGCTGGCATTGTATAAGATGCTTCTTATAACCACATTGAAATCGAAATCCATATCTGGACTAATATAACCCAGGGCACCTGAGTAAATGCCTCTTTTGGTTTTCTCGTACTGCCGTATCAATTCCATCACTCTTTTTTTTGGGGCACCCGTCATACTGCCCATGGGGAAGCTCGCATCAATGATATCCGAAAAACGAATACCTGGTTTCACATTTCCTGAAATAGTTGAGATCATCTGGTGTACCTGCGGAAAGCTATAAACACCAAATAACTCATCAACCTGCACGGAGCCCTCTTCACAAACTTTGCTAAGGTCATTACGCACCAGGTCTACCACCATCACATTTTCACTCTTTTCTTTTTCACTGGTTTGTAATTGTTTTTTTAATTGTTCATCTGCATTCGCATCAGAGAGATCTCTTTTAGCA
>CAIWKU010000223.1 GCA_903913355.1 uncultured Bacteroidota bacterium
TCCCTTTGTAGGAGAACCGGGTAAGCCCCATACCGAAAAAGAGATCAAAATAGAAGTGGTTTTCCCGGCTTTTTTACAATCTACCCTGATAAAAGCCCTGCTGGAAAATCATCCGTATGAAGAAGTGGCTTATGATATTATTAGCTTATCAAATGATTATCAATCAGTTGGGTCGGGTCTTTTTGGAGAATTGCCTGAACCCATACCCGAAACAGGTTTCTTTCAGATGCTGAAAACAGCGTTTGATCTTTCTGTGATCCGACATACCCCATTATTAGGCAAAAACATACAAAAAGTGGCTATTTGTGGGGGTTCTGGTAGCTTTTTAATAGAGAAAGCCATTGGATCTGGCGCAGATATCTATATTTCTGCCGATATCAAATACCACGAGTTCTTTGATGCCAATCGCCGGATTGTGGTGGCTGATATTGGCCATTGGGAGAGTGAACAATATACAACAGACCTTTTGCTTGAGATTTTACAGGCTAAATTCCCTACCTTTGCCGTCCTCAAATCAGGAATAAGAACCAACCCGGTAAACTATTTCCTGGGCTGAGAAAGGAGCTAGGATTCGTTTTTAAGCAGTTAAAATCGCTGCAAAAGAAACTATCCATAGCACTAAAACCACAAACCTCAAACCACAAAAAAATATGGCTTCCGTTAAAGATTTCTCTGTAGAAGAAAAATTGGTAAACCTGCTACGTTTACAGAAAATTGACAGCAAACTGGATGAGATCCAGATCCTGAAAGGCGAACTTCCAATGGAAGTAAGTGACCTGGAAGATGAGATACAGGGTTTAACCAGTCGCCAGACCCGGATTGAAGAAGAGATCAATGGTATCACTGAGTTCATTGAGAGCAAGAAAAATGCCATCAAAGAAAGTGAAGCCTTGAATGCCAAATATGAAAAGCAGAGCGAAAACGTAAAGAATAACCGCGAATTTGAAGCGATCAATAAAGAGATCGAAATGCAACAGCTTGAAATCAAGCTCGCAGAAAAACATATTCGTGATGCCAATGAGGAACTGGCTGAGAAAATCAAAGGATTGGAAGTTGCCAAAAAACAAGTGGCTGTAAAAGAAGGCGTTCTGAACCACAAAAAAGGAGAACTGCAGAAAATTATTACTGATACAGAAAAAGAAGAAACTCATTTCAACAAACAAAGTGCTGATGCACGTGCGCATATCGATGACAGATTGTTGTATAGTTATGACCGTATCCGCAAAAGCTACCGTAATGGTTTATCTGTAGTACCCGTTGAAAGAGATGCTTGTGGTGGTTGCTTTAATTCTATTCCTCCTCAACGTCAAAGCGAAATCCGTTTACACAAAAAGATCATCGTTTGTGAAAACTGCGGACGAATTCTGGTGGATGCTGATCTGAATGACAGTGTTGATGTAAAATAACTAAATGGTAATCCCCAAAAATTACCAAAAACATACCATAGAAAGGGTAGCCATTGGCTGCCCTTTTCTTATTTTCGGTGTCTAATGAAAAAATGGTTAACCCTCCTCCTATTTTTGCTAACTGGTTTCACATGGGTGCACGCCCAGAAAGTATATGATTTTAACAGTATCTGTCAGCAGGCTTACCAAGAGATCACCAAGTTGAAAATGAACAGCGGGTTGGCTTTACTGGAAAAAGCCAAACAACAGAATCCTGATAACCTGATTCCCGTTTTCCTGGAGAGTTATATTGACTTTTATACCCTTCTTTTTAATGAAGACCCCAAAGATTACCAAATCCGATATCCTCATTTTACTGCACAGATAGATCAGTTAGAGAAAGGACCCAGGAGTTCGCCATTTTATAATTATTGTTTAAGTGTTATGCGGATTCACCGGGCGGCTATTTCTATAAAATTCGGCAAAACATGGGACGCTGGTTGGGATTTTCGGAAAGGCTATCTATTGATTAGAGAAAATAAAAAACAGTTCCCCAATTTCATACCTAACGATTTACCTTATGGAGCTTTGGAAGCGGCAGTTGGCACGATGCCGAATGGTTATAAATGGATAGCCAGTCTTTTTGGAATCAGGGGATCGGTTACTGAAGGAATGAAAAAAGTACGCGGTTTTGTCAATAGCAATGATTCGTATGCCAAAATCCTATTCAATGAAGCAGCATTTGTTTATCCTTATTTAGCTTTCTATATAGAAAATAAAAAAGCAGAGGCCCTCTCTTTTGTACAGGAACATAAACTTGATCTGGTAAATAATCACCTGCATGCTTTTATGGCCGCCAACCTGGCTATCAACAACCAACAATCGGAATACGCAAAAAACATTTTACTCAATCGCAATCATTCAGAGGATTACCTGAAAGTAAGTTTCTGGGATTTTGAAATGGCTTTAGTAAAACTTTATCACCTGGAAATTCAGGAAGCTGCCCAGTACATGGAAAATTTCATTGCTCGATTCAAAGGCAAATTTTATGTCAAAGATGCCTATATGAAATTAAGCTGGTGTTATTACCTGGAGGGTAATATGACCAAAGCAGAAGAAGCCAGAAAAAATATACTTACCAAAGGAGCTACTGAAACTGATGCAGATAAAAAAGCATTAAAAGATGCCAGATCCGGATTATGGCCCAATGCCCTATTACTAAAAGCAAGATTATTAAGTGATGGAGGATATCATGGCGAAGCTGCAGCACTATTACAAGGCAAAAAAGAAGACGATTTTTCTAAAGAGGAAGATAAATTGGAATTTGCCTATCGGGTAGCCCGTATCTATGATGATATGGGGAGAACGGATGATGCGATCCGCAATTATTTAATCGCCATTCGCTTAGGACAATATAGAAAAGAACATTATGCAGCCAGGGCTGCTTTACAGATAGGGCAAATCTATGAGAGTCGCGGACAAAAAGCTTTGGCAATTACCTATTATCAGAAATGCCTGGATATGGGCGATCATGATTATAAGGACTCGCTTGATCAAAGAGCCAAATCCGGAATTGCCCGATGTAAAGGAGAATAATAAAACTATGCCTTATCATTGAATAACCCATCATTCTGATACGGAAAATACCTGGTATTTATACCAGGATTTGTATAACACAAAACCCTACACTAACTTACACCCAGTTTCTTACACAAACAGCTTTGGATCATGCTTCGTAAACTTTTTATTCAAAACTATGCGATCATTGATGAGATTGAAATCGATTTCTCATCTCAGCTGAATATTATTACTGGAGAAACCGGCGCAGGAAAAAGTATTCTGATGGGGGCACTGGGTTTAATACTGGGTGAAAGGTCAGACAGCAGTGTATTGGTAAATACTGAGAAAAAATGTTTTATAGAAGGATTTTTTAGAGTAGATGGCAAAAAAGAAGTATTGTCATTTTTACAGGAGAATGAATGGGATATAGAAGATGAATTAGTATTACGAAGAGAAATCACAGCCAATGGCAAATCAAGGGCATTTATCAATGACACACCTGCCACTCTTCAGCAATTAAGATCACTAGCCTCTCTGTTGGTTGATCTGCACCAGCAATTTGATACACTCGAACTTGGCGATAGTGATTTTCAACGGGAAGTTTTAGACGCACTTGCAGGTAATGAGCAAGAATTGACCGCCTATCAGAAAGTATACAAACTTTGGCAGAACGTTGAGAAAGAACTGGCAACTAAGCAACAGCAAAAAGCAGTTTTTGATAAAGAACTCGATTATCACCGGTTTTTATTTTCAGAATTAAGCGATGCTGCTTTTAAGGAAAATGAACTGGAAGAACTGGAAGCAGAATTAAAACTCCAGAATAATGCGGAAGGCATTAAAACCACTTTAACCAAGGTATTCTTTGATCTGAAAGAAAGTGAGCAACCGGTAATACAGGTTGTAAAACAAATGGGTAATCAATTACAGGGATATGCTTCTCTCCATCCGGCATTAACCGAACTGATTCAAAGACTACAAAGCACCCAAATTGAACTACAGGACATTGCCGAAGAATTAGATGGTATCAATGACGGAATCAGTTTCGACGAAAAAAGAATTGAATCCATCAACCAACGATTGATGGAGGGATATAAATTGCTGAAAAAGCATGGGGTTCATACCACAACTGAACTACTTTCCATACAGACAGAACTACAGGAGAAATTGAACGCTGTTTTGAATATGGATGAAACCATTCTTTCCTTACAAAAACAGGTAGCTCAATTATTTGCAGAAGCCGTTGCTATTGCGGAACGGATATCAAAAGCAAGACATCGTCAAATTAAACCATTGGAAGAAAAAGTAAATACACTCCTGTCTCAGGTAGGCATGCCGAATGCCCGTTTGCAGGTAGAACTGAAAGAAAGTACACTTAGCCAATATGGAAAAGACCATATCGATTTCTTGTTTGATGCAAACAAAAGCAATCGCTTTGAGCCTATTCGTAAAGTAGCCAGCGGCGGAGAACTGAGCAGGCTGATGTTATGCATAAAATCATTGGTAGCCCAGTCAGTCGACCTTCCAACAATGATATTCGATGAGATCGATACAGGAATCTCCGGCGAAGCTGCGAAACAGGTAGGTTTTATCATGAAAGAGTTGGCAGCCAGCAGGCAGATCATATGCATTACACATCAACCGCAAATAGCAGGTAAAGCAAATGCCCATTTCTTTGTATATAAAGAAATTGTAAATGATGCTGTAAAGACCAATATCCGCAGATTGAACGAAGATGAAAGAATTACTGCCATTGCCCGAATGCTGAGTGGCGAAAAACCTACCGCGGCTGCTTTGGAAAATGCAAAAGAAATGATCCTGAATTAACTACTTGGTAAATAAAACCACAAACAGGTAGTTTCAAACATAATCTTTATGTTTGCCTATGTTTAGGCAATGCCTAAAGAATAAACCATAAATCAACCGCTATGCCGTACAACTTATTAAAAGGAAAACGTGGGATTATCACTGGTGCATTGGATGAAAATTCAATCGCATGGAAAGTAGCCGAAAAAGCGCATGAAGAAGGGGCAACTTTCGTATTAACCAATGCGCCCATTGCTATGCGTATGGGTGAAATAAACAAACTGGCCGAAAAAACCAATTCAAAGATTATACCTGCCGATGCAACCAGTGTAGAAGAACTCACCACTTTGTTTACCGAATCACAGGAAATACTGGGTGGAAAGATAGATTTTGTATTACACTCTATTGGCATGAGTGTGAACATCCGTAAAAAAATACCCTATACAGAATTGAACTATGATTTCTTTCAGAAAGGGATCGATGTTTCAGCACTTTCTTTTCATAAAATGCTGGCTGTTGCCAAAAAACTCGATGCAATCAACGAATGGGGAAGTGTAGTAGCGCTAACCTATATGGCGGCCCAACGTACCTACCCTTTTTACACCGATATGGCTGATATCAAAGCTATGCTTGAATCTATTGCCCGTAGCTTTGGCTATCATTATGGTGTAGACAAAAAAGTAAGGATCAATACGGTTTCTCAATCCCCAACCAAAACCACAGCCGGAACGGGTATCAAAGGTTTTGGCGATTTCTTTGATTATGCCGAAGCCATTGCTCCATTAGGAAATGCTACCGCAGAAGATTGCGCTAACTATTGTATCACTTTATTCTCCGATCTTACCCGAATGGTAACCATGCAAAATCTTTTCCATGATGGCGGTTATTCTACCACAGGAGTAAGTGATAGTGTATTGAAAAAAATGGGAATCACCGAATAAACGATAATTATGACAACTCTATTAGATATGTCACCCAATATGGTTGAATATATTGGTTACCTGGGTTCTTTCTTAACCTCTGTAACTTTTATACCACAGGTATACAAATCTTGGCAATCAAAAAGTGTGGGCGACCTAAGTATCTGGATGATCCTGATTGTAGTAACCAGCACAATTGTTTGGCTTGTTTATGGGTTCTCAATACATAGTGGTCCGGTAATCTCTGCTAACCTGGTAGTGCTGGTACTCACACTAGTACTGCTTTATTTCAAATACAGTTTTAAGAAACCATAGATTTCATTTACCGGTTGTAACTACTGGTAATCCATCTGAACCAAAACCTCCAGATTTTCCAGGCCAAAAACCAGGATACCAAGAACTCCCCTATATAATTGCAAAAGCCATTCAATTACTGAATGGCTTTTGCAATTATATAGTTCCCAAAAAAGGAAGAGATTGTTTAATACTCATCTTCATTAAACATAAAATCCTCCTGACTTGGATAATCAGGCCAGATATCTTCAATGCTCTCATAAACTTCCCCCTCGTCCTCGAGTTCCTGGAGATTTTCAACCACTTCCAGTGGGGCACCGCTACGGATAGAATAATCGATCAATTCATCCTTTGTTGCGGGCCAGGGGGCCTCTTCCAGGTAACTTGCTAATTCTAAAGTCCAGAACATATTTTACCTTTTAATTTTTTGCAAATGTAGCCGTATAAATGAAACCACCAAATACGTGTTTTTACTGTTTTGGAAAGAAATGTTCAAAAATTGTCCAATAAGCCGCCTCCTGTTGTAGGTTTGCAGCTCTAATTTAACTCTTACGGATGCTGAAAGCAGAACATATTAGCAAAAAATACGGTAGTCTGGAAGTACTGAAAGATGTGGCTATTCAGGTAAATACAGGCGAAATAGTTAGTATTGTAGGTTCCTCCGGAGCGGGCAAAAGTACCCTTCTGCATATCCTTGGAACCCTCGATAATGCTGATTCTGGCAGCATTTGGCTCAATAACCAACGCATAGATCAACTGAGCGGTAAAAAAATGGCCGCTTTCCGAAATAACCATATTGGTTTTGTTTTCCAGTTCCATCACCTGCTGCCTGAATTTACTGCTTTGGAAAATGTTTGCATACCGGGCTGGATAGCCGGTAAAAAAAAGAAAGAAGTGACCAACCGGGCCATAGAATTGTTGACAACTTTACGGCTGGGCGACCGCCTGGACAATAAACCACAGCAATTATCCGGCGGGGAACAACAACGTGTTGCCGTGGCCAGGGCCCTTGTAAACAGCCCGGAGATCGTTTTTGCAGATGAACCAACAGGCAACCTGGACAGTACCAACGCGAAAGAATTACACGAGCTTTTTGTTCAACTCCGTAACGATTTCAAGCAAACCTTTCTGATCGTAACCCATAACGAAGAACTGGCAGCTATGAGCGATAGAAAACTGCATATGAAAGATGGGAAAATTATCGGCTAAATGGGGCTGGATTTATACCCTGGGCTTCCATTTTAACTCTTCAATGTTCAATACATGTGCTGTATAACGGGATAGTACAAATAAATAATCACTCAGCCTGTTCAGGTATTTGATCACCAGCGGCTCCACAAACAATTCATGTTCCTGCATATTTACACAACATCTTTCTGCCCTGCGGCAAACACATCTTGCTACATGGGTGGTTGATATGGCTATATGTCCACCTGGCAATATAAATGATTTCATAGATGGGAGTATATCATTCATTGAATCTATTTCTCTCTCTAATAAATCAATATCCGTTTCTTTCAAATCAGGAATTTTCATCAAGGGCTCTTTCTCCGGGTCACAGGCCAAAGAAGATCCAATTGTAAATAAACGATCCTGTATCTCTCTCAATATTTCTTTGGTATGTACCTCAACAGTTAAATCACTTACCATCCCGATATAGGAGTTCAGTTCGTCTACCGTTCCATAACTGTCAATACGAATATGACTCTTGGCTACTTTCGTTCCGCCAATCAGCGAGGTCTTACCGAGATCTCCTGTTTTTGTATATATTTTTGAAGCCATGGGAATTTATATCGGGGTACGATCTTCGAGTTGCAAGTTACGCCTTGTAATTGGTTTGGTGTTGCGGGTTACGAGTTACAGTATGGGGTAAGTTTAGATAACTCTGGCAACCAGTCTGTATCCTGCTACAAACAACACCTAACCCGTAACTGGTAACGCTTAACTTTTGCCTTAGTGATGAATAGTTGATAGTTCCTTCACATGATCGCTTTCAACCAAACCATCTCTGAGTCGTACTACCCGATGGGCATAACTGGCAATATCTTCTTCATGCGTTACCAGAACAACCGTATTACCGGCTTCTCTGATTTTTCCAAAAATCTCCATTACTTCAACTGAAGTCTTTGAATCGAGGTTACCGGTAGGCTCATCTGCCAATAAAAGTGAAGGATTATTTACCAGGGCCCGGGCAATAGCCACCCTTTGTATTTGTCCACCGCTCAGTTCATTCGATTTATGGTGACTTCTCTCTTCCAATCCCACTTTTTTCAAAGCTTCCATAGCCCGTTCCATCCTTTCCTTTTTATTGATGCCGGCATAAATCAGGGGTAAGGCAACATTTTCGGCAGCTGATAAACGAGGAAGCAGGTTAAATTGTTGAAATACAAACCCGATCTCAGTATTTCTTACCTCTGCCAAATCATCATCAGGCATCTTACTGACATCTTTCCCGTTTAGGATATATTTTCCACCGGTAGGTGAATCCAGACAACCCAAAATATTCATAAGGGTACTTTTACCACTACCAGATGGGCCCATTAATGCCACATACTCATTTTTGAAAATATCCAGCGAAATCCCTTTTAATACAGGGATAGCCTGGTTACCCATAAAATAACTTTTCTGAATGTCTTCTAACCGGATAATTACCTCACTCATATAAATCGGGTTTCGTTTTCGGTATAATAAATCTATTTCTTAATTACTTTGGGAACAGTAAAATATACTTTGTCTGTGGAAGGTGAATTCACCAGGGCCTCTTCCCGGGTAACTGAGCCTTCTACCCTGTCTTCTCTAAGCACATTGGCACTATCCCCCATATACAATAAGGGCAATATCCCGGTAGTATCAACTTCCTTCAATTTTTCTACAAATGATACCATTTTCTCCAGGTCCTTTCTAATGGACTCTTTTTCAGAATCCTCAAACTGCAACCTTGAAAGATGTGCCAATTGGTCTACCAATGCTGTGTTTATTTCCATGGATAACAAAAATAGAGGAAAGCCCGGCAAAACAAAGCCGTAATTTTTGAAAGGTTATTAGGCTGAAGCAACGGTAATTATAAGGCATAAACAAACTTTACGGCTATTTATTTCTGGATGAATAGCTACTGAGGTATAAAGGATAGCCGGATTTTGAAACATTTTGATGATAAAACACGTTATATACTAGGTATTTTCCACATAAACTACACATTCACTGATTTAAAAACTTACAGACAAAACATTGATAATGTTAAATCAATGTTACGAATTGAATTTTTAATTAAATTGTATTAGCAAATCCCCCCGATTATGTTAGTTTCTGTTTTGTTGATTGTTTACCTGGTATGCCTGTATATGGCATACAAAGGTGCTGCCAGGTCTGAAGAATAAGGTAACTTATTCTTTTTGACTCTTAATTCCATGTATCCTGCCTCCCAACCTTAGGTTGAGTATCATGTAGTGCATGCCTTATCTTAACCACCCATTCCACAATAATCATTACCCTTATTATTCTCTTTTTTAAACGTGCTTATAAGCACAATAAAAATATTTTGTCCCATTTTGTACAATTAGTTGCATAACTAACTAATTTTACGGAAAGCTTATGCTATATGAAACGTTCCATTAAAAAAGTTGCGGTACTGGGTAGCGGTGTCATGGGTTCCCGAATTGCCTGTCATTTTGCCGGCATTGGTTTACAGGTCTTATTATTAGACATGGTTCCAAAAGGTGCCGAGGAAAGCACCTCTCCATCAGAACGTAATAAATTAGTGAACGATGCATTGCAGGCAGCTGTTAAAAGCAATCCCTCGCCTGTTTTTACTAAAGAAGTGATTAAGCGAATTACTACCGGAAACTTCGACGACCAACTCAAAGATATAGCAGGGTATGACTGGATTATTGAAGTAGTGGTAGAGCGTCTGGATATAAAGCAATTGATCTATGAAAAGGTTGAAAAGTTCCGTAAACCCGGCACCCTTATCACATCCAACACCTCCGGCATCCCGATTCATATGCTGGCAGAAGGCAGATCTGAGGATTTCAAAAAACATTTTTGCGGAACCCATTTTTTTAATCCGCCAAGATATTTGCGTCTTTTAGAAATCATCCCAACCCCTTATACCGATCCAGAAATCACAGATTTCTTATTGGAATACGGCGATCTATACCTGGGTAAAACAACCGTTTTATGTAAAGACACTCCCGCATTTATTGCCAACCGCATTGGTGTATTCAGTATCATGAGCATTTTTCATATCATGAATCAGCTCGGTCTCAGTATCGACGAAGTGGATGCATTAACCGGTCCCGTGATTGGCAGACCCAAATCAGCCACTTTCAGAACAGCAGATGTAGTTGGCATTGATACCCTGGTAAAAGTAGCCAAAGGAGTTGCGGACAATTGTCCGGATGATGAAGCAAAAAATATTTTCACCATTCCTTCCTGGTTAGATACTGTGGTAACCAATAACTGGCTCGGTGATAAAACAGGACAGGGATTTTTCAAAAAAATAAAATCTGCTTCCGGCAAAGAAATATTGACCCTAAATCTGCAAACCATGGAATATGGGGCAAGGGTAAAACCCAAATTTGCCAGTCTGGAAACAGCCAAACCCATTGATGACCTGAAACAGCGGATAAAAATGCTGAATAGTGGTACCGATAAAGCGGGTGAATTTTACCGGCTATTCCATTATTCCTTATTCTCTTATATATCACATCGAATTCCTGAAATCAGTGATGAAATATACCGATTGGATGATGCTATGCAGGCCGGCTTTGGCTGGGAGATTGGTGCGTTTGAAACATGGGACACGTTAGGTGTTGCCAAAACAATCCAGGCCATGAAAGCTGCAGGTTTTACCCCTTCTACATGGGTAGAAGAAATGCTTGCCGCAGGTGCTGAAAGTTTTTATAAAGTGGAGAATGGTAAAAGAATGTATTATGATATCCTGTCCAAATCTTATAAAGCCATTCCGGGTGGAGATGCATTCCTGATACTAAGTAATCATGCAGATAATACCGTATGGAAAAATAGTGCCTGCCGATTATATGACATAGGTGATGGCGTAGCAGGTTTTGAATGGAGCTCAAAAATGAACAGCATTGGCGGAGAAGTATTGGAAGGTCTTAATAAAGCCATTGCCATTACAGAAGAAAAATTTAAGGGCTTAGTAATTGCCAACACCGGAGCGAATTTCAGCGCGGGTGCCAATATAGGTATGATCTTTATGTTGGCCATTGAACAGGAATACGATGAACTGGATATGGCGATTCGAATGTTCCAGAACAGCATGATGCGGGTAAGGTATTCCTCCATTCCCGTAGTGATCGCTCCACATGGTCTCAGTTTAGGTGGTGGTTGTGAAATGAATCTGCATGCTGATAAAATTTGTGCTTCTGCTGAAACCTATATTGGGTTGGTAGAATTGGGTGTAGGACTCATACCTGGCGGTGGCGGTACCAAAGAATTTGCGCTGAGAGCCGGTGATGAATTACATGAAGATGAACCGGAAACCATTACTTTAAAAAATCGCTTTTTCTCAATAGCTACCGCCAAAGTGGCCACATCTGCACAGGAAGCATTTGATATGGGCATACTTAGAAAAGGACATGATGAAGTAGTGATGAATATTGGCAGACGAATTGCTGAAGCCAAAAGAAGTGTTTTAGAAATTCATGCAGAAGGATATGCAATCCCGGTTCAACGCACAGATGTAAAAGTAATGGGACGCCTGGGTCTGGGTGCAATGTATGCTGGCATTAATGGAATGTGGCGTGGTGGTTATGCTACCGACCATGATGCACTGGTAGCCCGTAAACTAGCGTATGTAATGTGTGGCGGCGACCTAAGCAGTCAAAGCCTGGTTAGCGAACAATACCTGCTGGATCTGGAAAGAGAAGCATTCCTAAGTCTCTGCGGAGAAAAGAAAACACTCGAAAGACTCCAAAGCGTTTTAAAAAACGGAAGACCTATCAGGAACTAAAAATCAAGTTACTTATTTCTTTCAGTCAATATTTACTGTATTCGATACAAACAAAAAGCACAGAAAATTCTGTGCTTTTTGTTTGTATACGATTGGGTTCTCTTATCCAATCTATTATGAAAAGAAACAGAAAAAACATAGATTTATACTATTCTAAAATCAAAGCCATGAGAAAAACAGGATTGCTTGTCTTGCTTTATATAATTGTACTTCAAGTTTCAGCACAACAGGTTTTTAACGGAATAGACAATAACCTGGGTAATTTATTCCGAGTCTCCAATGCCCGAACCCGTTCTATCAGCCCCGAAAATTTTACCGGCGCCAAAGGCAAAGGAGGAATGGCTACAACCGGCACCGGCTCTTCTGCTGCCCGCGATCTGGGTCAGGGTTGGAAACTCAGTCCGAGTGTAAAAATCAAAGCAAAATCTACTTTTACCATTGCAGAAATAGACAGCGCAGGATCTATTCAACATATCTGGATGACACCTACCGGTAACTGGCGCTATTCGATTTTACGTTTTTACTGGGATGATGAAACAACCCCTTCTGTAGAAGTGCCGGTAGGCGATTTTTTTGGGATGGGATGGGGACAATACGCTGCTTTGAATTCATTAGCAGTAACGGTGAATCCAGGCAGTGCATTCAACTGTTACTGGCCCATGCCATTCCGTAAAAAATGTAGAATCACCATGGAGAATATAGATGAAAAGGATATGATTCTGTATTACCAGGTAGATTATATTTTAACGGATGTGCCACCCGATGCTGCTTATTTTCATGCACAATTCAGGAGAGTGAATCCATTACCGTATAAACAGGATTATGTTTTGGTAGATGATATCAAAGGAAAGGGACAGTATGTAGGTACTTATATTGCCTGGGGTGTTCATAACAATGGATGGTGGGGTGAGGGAGAAATTAAATTTTTTATGGATGATGATGGTCCTTATCCGACAATCTGTGGAACCGGAACCGAAGACTATTTCTGTGGCTCTTATGATTTTGATACAAAAACAAGGAATGCGGCCGGTGTTACAGAAACGAATTACACTGAATTTTCCACCGCTTATACCGGCTTACACCAGGTAATCAAGGGGGATGGACATTATGGCTCTCAACAACGATTTGGCATGTATCGCTGGCATATTACCGATCCCATCCGTTTCGAAAAAAATTTGAAAGTAACCATACAGGCATTGGGCTGGAGGGATGGCGGCAGGTACCTTCCCTTACAGGATGATATCGCATCCACCGTTTTCTGGTACCAGCAGGGGGCGCATACTCCATTTCCAAAATTACCCGGTAAAGATGGGTTAGAAGTTAATTAGGCATTCAAACAATTAATCCAGGTTCTAACTATCAATGATCAAAAATGCATTGGGGAGAAAGCATGATGAATGAAACCTGAAAGCTTATTTCCGCAAATCCTCTCAATTCACCATTTATGTGCAGAAAAGCCATATCATCATTATTCTAAACGAATCCATATTATATTTCTATCTTAGAGATATTGAATACCTTATAAGCCTGTAAAATTTTCCGCTTCTTTAAAATAAATATTATGCAACCTGTTCTGTCAATTAACGGTATATCCAAATCCTATGGATCGATAAAGGCACTGAAAAATGTTTCTTTCGATGTTCCTGAAGGGAGTGTATTTGGCATTTTGGGACCCAATGGAAGTGGTAAAACCACTATGCTCAGCATATTATTGGATATTTTAAAAGCCGATAGTGGAACCTTTGCCTGGTTTGGGCAACCCGGTTCTCCTGATACAAGAAAAAAGATTGGCTCATTATTGGAAACCCCTAATTTCTACCATTATTTATCTGCCGTAGATAATCTCCATATTACACAGGCAATCAGTGGTCGAGGTACAGATGCGGATATTGATCATGTACTGGAAATCGTAAAATTAGCAGAACGTAAACATAGCAAATTCAGTGCCTATAGTCTGGGTATGAAACAAAGACTGGCCATTGCGGCCGCCTTGCTGGGTAATCCACAGGTATTGGTATTTGATGAGCCTACTAATGGACTTGACCCAGTTGGTATTGCTGAAATCAGGGAATTAATACGCGAACTGGCCATCAGAGGTAAAACCATTATCATGGCTAGTCATTTATTGGATGAAGTTGAAAAAGTATGTACACACCTGGCTATCTTAAAGAAAGGAACGCTGTTAACAGCCGGACAAGTAGATGAAGTATTGTCTAATGAAGATATTGTTGAAGTATCCTCAGGAGATCCTGATCATTTGAAGTCAATATTAAATGAATTTCCGGGTTATAGCAGCATTAAACAGGAAGGAAAAAATGTACGGGTATTCTTTCCTGTAGGAACTGCAAAACTGGAAGAGATCAATCGCTTTTGTTTTGAAAAAGGCATCACACTAAATCTCCTGTCTGTAAAAAAGAAGAGCCTCGAAACAAAATTCTTCGAATTAACCAACGACTAAAAGAAACCGAACTATATGCTTACTCTTATAAAAATTGAATGGCTTAAAATAAAAAAATATCCTGCTTTCTGGTGGATGCTGGGTATTGTGGCGTTAACCTATCCTGGCGTAAACAGTATGTTTTATTATGGATATGAGAAAGCTACCAATGGTAAAGAAATGACCAATAATATTGCCAAGTTCCTGCTGGGTAATCCATTCTCATTCCCTGAATCCTGGCATTCTGTTGCTTATTTCTCATCATTCTTTATACTGCTCCCTTCTATATTAGTAATCATGCTGGTTACAAACGAGTACAATTTCAAAACTCATCGCCAGAATATCATTGATGGATGGAGCAGACAGCAATATATTACCAGCAAGTTGTTTGATGTATTGATAGTTTCACTGATTGTTACCTTTGTATATGTATTGGCTGCAGCCGGTTTTGGCGTTTATGCCGACAGTACCAGTGTATCTCAATGGACTGCACAATTACAGTACATTCCCTTATTCCTATTACAAACATTTGCGCAGCTCTCTATTGCATTTTTATTAGGGTACCTGGTTAAAAAAGCATTTATCGCTTTGGGAATTTTTCTTTTTTATTATCTGGTAATAGAAAATATTGCTGTAGCTTATGCAAGGTTCAAATTAAACGATATTGGCAGGTTCCTGCCTTTTGAAATATCAGATCGAATTATACCAGCTCCTGCATTCTTTAGTCGCTTTGGGAAAGATGCGAAAGCCAGTTATGACCATGCATTGAGTTTGATACCGGAGCATGTTGTATACACAATTTTATTGACTACTGCTATTTGGTTAATCTGCTATGCGGTTCATAAGAGAAGAGATTTATAGATTGCATTTTTTGCACACCAAGGCTCAATGGCACCGCTTATTTTGTGTTAATTAGTTAAGTTGTTTTCAATTGGGTGTAAAAGATAGTGTCTACATAATTCAGCAACAATTTTATATCGCTAGTGCCCAAAACCGTGCCTTTGTGCCTTAGTGTGCAAATATTTTAAAATATCAGCAAGCCTACTTACCCAGAAGTTCTTCC
Source organism: uncultured Bacteroidota bacterium (assembly GCA_903913355.1). Taxonomy (GTDB): domain Bacteria; phylum Bacteroidota; class Bacteroidia; order Chitinophagales; family Chitinophagaceae; genus Sediminibacterium. Next base: position 15,437 of record CAIWKU010000223.1, read on the forward strand.
AAAGCATTTCCTAGCTGAGGGTATAAAAATGTAAATCCTGTTCCTTCTATTTTCCGGCTACTCACCGTCGCGCTTTTCAACACTTCAATACTCATCTCCCCCAATACAATTTTTAAAATCAATGATGGTACATACAGGGTAATGTAGAGTTGGCCACACATTTGTCTGGCAAGGATGCGTATCAATTCTTTATTGGCTACCGGCGAGGGCGCAACCGCATTGTAAGCACCGGATATAGTTGGGTGATCAATTGCAAAGAGATACATACGACAAAGATCATCAACATGTATCCAGCTTACCGCCTGTTTACCCGTTCCAAGTACAGTAGCCACCCGCATATGCAAGGGTTTCATAAATTCTAAAAGGGCACCGTTTTGAGTGCTTAGTACGATCCCCGTTCTTAATTTTACTAACCGTTTGCCCAAGGCAGTAACCGGCTCAATACTTTCTTCCCATAAACGACAGGTTTCACCCAGGAAAGCATTATCGGGCTTCGCATCTTCAGAGAACCCATTTATCCTGCTATCTGCTGTATCCGGTCCATACCAGCCAATTGCCGAAGCACTAATCACAGATTGCACTTTATTAGGGATCTCAGTTAATGCTTTTACAATCAGTGCACTGGATTGTGTACGGCTATCCAAAATTTCCTTCTTTCTTTTTGTATTCCATCTTTTATCCGCCACACCAGCGCCTGCCAGATGAATAATATGATCCGCATTGCTGATGGCTGCTTGATCGATGGTTTGCTGTTCAATATTCCAAAGTGCATAACCAATTCCATTCTGCACTGGTTTCCCTTCAGGTAATTTACGGGTCAAAATCACTACTTCATTTCCTTCAGCAACCAAATGCTCCGTTAATCTTCTCCCAATCATTCCCGTACCGCCGGTTATCAGTATTACTGCCATTGTGTTATCAATTTAGTACTCTCTCTGTGTTACAATTTATCTATAAAATTAAGTAAAGAAGCTGGTAACCCTGAAAACAAAACCCCCGGTTCGGCACCGGGGGATAACAACTAAAATCACCAAATTGATAAAGGAATCTATAGCAAGCAAGGGTTAGTCTGGCTTTTTACCATCCAAAAAAGTATTGATGGTAGAAATCTGGGTTTGGTTATTCTCATCTTTACTCACGGTTACTTTACTGTAGAAATTCTCGACAGAAGTAAGTGCTGTCCCAAACAAATCCATATTCCTGCGAACATAGGCCGGTACTGCATCAAACTCATTATTGGCATCCGCAGTATTATTCATATTATAAGAAAGATTACGGAGTTTCTGTATTCTTTCAGCAGCCCTTCTTTTTTGTTCTTCTGCATCATCAAAATCTTCACTAGCTGCTGCAACTCTCGATTCAGGTTGAGGAGCTATCACGGGTTCTGCTTTCTCTTCTTTCATTACCAATTGCATTTCCATTTCAATAACCGGTTCAACAATGGCAGGCTTCTCTTCCACTTTTTTAATTTCCAGTTCAATATTTTCTACCGGCTTTGTATTGATCACAGAAAGCTGTGATAATATTTCTGGTTCAGCATAGATATTGGTGGGTTTATGTAATAAGCCTGAGGCAAAAGGGGTTGTTTTTGGTGCAGCAGGTGTATCACTCAATTTGAAATCCATCATTTCTTCCATAGCAGATTTCACTACAGGCACTTCCTCCACCGGAATTTCTACCATTACATCCTGTGTAATTTCTGTACTCAGTTCAAATTGTAACACCATTGATTCCTTTTCTTCTTCCACTTCAGCTACTATTGGCTCGGGAGCTGTGAATTCTGGTTGAGAAAATATCTGTATCATTTGTTCCTCAACTAAAGTTTCCTGCAGGCTGGGTGCGAATGGATCTTTTTCTTCTACAGGTAATGCTACAGGCGCAGGAGTTACTTCTTCCGTATCCATACCCAATACCATCACAATTTTCTCTTGTGCAGGTTCAGGTTTTTTTACTGCTACTGGTTTAGCAAACGGATCTTTATGCTCAAAACCGGTAGCTATCAATGTAATCCCTATTTTTTTATCCAATTCATTATCATAGCCCATACCTACAATCACATCGGTATCATCACCTGCCTGCATACGCAGATGGTTATTAATGATCTCCAGTTCATCCATCGTGCACTCATGCTCACCTTCTGCACTATTAATATTGATCAAAATCCATTTAGCACCCCTGATATCATTATCATTTAATAAAGGAGATGTCAATGCTTCTTCAATAGCACGCTGTGCCCTGTCTTCCCCTTCAATTTCTGCCTTACCCAAAATTGCAACACCTCCGTTTTTCATAACGGTACATACATCCGCAAAATCTACTATAATGTGTCCGCGACTATTGATAATATCCGTAATACATTTGGCGGCAGTAGCTAATACATTATCGGCTTTGCCAAATGCTTCTTTCATTTTCAGGTTACCATATTGAACCCTTAGTTTATCATTACTGATTACCAGTAAGGTATCAACATAAGGCTTCAATTGCATAATTCCCTCTTCTGCTTGTAATTGACGACGAGGTCCTTCAAACCCAAACGGGGTAGTTACAATACCCACAGTTAATATACCCAGGTCTTTACATATCTGTGCAATAATGGGTGCACCTCCTGTACCGGTACCACCACCCATTCCAACCGTAATAAAAGCCATTTTGGTATTTACTTCCAGTATCCGTTTAATCTCTTCCAGAGATTCTTCGGTAGCTTTTTTACCTACTTCCGGATTGGCACCTGCACCTAGTCCCTGTGTAAGATGTGGCCCTAACTGTATTTTATTCGGAATCCTGCTTTGTTCAATGGCTTTGGCATCTGTATTACAGATGATAAAATCAACGCCTTCGATATTCTGTTCAAACATGAAGTTTACTGCATTACTTCCGCCACCTCCCACACCCAAAACTTTGATGATGGAAGATTTTTGTTTGGGAAGATCGAAATGAATCATAATCTGCTATTTTAATGTGTGAAACCGCTTTTTCTTATATTTCGGATATATCATAACGCTGATACCCGATAGTTTATTTTATAACATGATCCTCTTCCTCTTTAAACAGGTCGATCAGGTTATTTTTGAACTTATCCCAGAACTTCTGTTTTCTTTCCATGGACTCTGCTGGATTTACTGTTGCCGGAGCTTCTTTAACTGTTTCCGTATTTTGAACAGTTAAGGTTCTTGGAACTTCAATCTTCCTGAATTTTTCGGTAAACTCTTTGTACTTATGATCATAGTCGCTATACCCTTTCAATATCAGTCCGATACAGGTTGAATACATTGGTTTCTTTAATTCTTCAATATGATTAGGTGCCAGGTGTTCA
>CAIWKU010000224.1 GCA_903913355.1 uncultured Bacteroidota bacterium
CTTCGGCCAATCGTTGATAACTTCCATGCCCGCTATAATTAAAAATAAAACTGCCATTAAATATTTGGTTAACAATGGCATCATTTACAGCAGGATATCTGGAACCCGAACTGCTGCTAACCAAGGGATAGGCGTCTAAATAAATTTTATCCTGGTTAAATAAAGGATTTACCCGATCGGCATCAGCAGAAATGATTTCGGCATCATTTAGATGCAGATTATAATCCTGGTCGTCTGCTACATAAACCGTTTGGTTACGCCAGTTTCCCATGCATTGGGCAGATTGATAATGAATGATCTTATCTACCATTATTTTAGCTTCGCCGATATTTCGGGCGGGTATTCTTCCAATACCTATATCCAGCAGAGAAGCATTACTATTCTGATTAACATCATCTGAATCATTCAGTAATCCAAAAAAATCATCAGATGTATAACTGGCCAGGGGATCTAAAGAAGAGATGCTTTCATAAACAGGTACCAGGTTTGTGTTTCCTGCAATCCGGTACTTATAATCATAGGAACCACTACCAAACAAAAGCAGGTATTTTGGACGCGCGCTGGAATCGGCTCCTGCTTTATCATAATACATTTTTACAAAATCACGGATAGCCGTCGGGTCAGATATACCACCTGAAAATTCAGTAAATAACTGATCAGTAGTTACCACCAGAGAAACCAGGTTATCATGCTGTAAATGATACGCCGCTAATCTTTGCGCCTCTGATAACAATGCCGTATGAGTAATGATCAGCATATCCAGTTTGGAAGAATGATGCAGATTCTGATTGGCAATTTTACCGATCGGAATGGGGAACAATAAACCATTCGAAGTAAAAGCAACATATTCTCTTAACCGGGAAGCATCATTGATAAAACTGATTTGAGAACCATTGATAGTAGTGTTCATTTTAACGGGCTGCAGGGGATCCGTAATTTCCCAAACCGAGCCAGCATTGCCCGGTGTGCTGATGATATAATTGTTTACCGCTCCCGCTGCCACTGTTCTCCAGTCTCTAAAAAACAAGGGATCGCCTGCATTCAATGATAAACTCCTTCTCCCATATAACTCAAACCAATCCAGCCATCCTTGTGCGCCGGAAGCCGTTGAACCAAACGCATAATTTACCGTCAGCTTTGACTGGTCAGGCAAAAAAGTTGCTGTTTGTGATACTTCTGAACCGATTGAATCCAGGAAATTTCCGGATATCCCCGACAGGTAAATGGCTGGTAATGATTGTGCATTTACCTTAACCGAAAAACCGGCCGTTGCCCCTACACTACTCGCTACCATATCAGATACAAGGGTAACCGGTTCTGTGAGAATCAGTCCCGGCCAGTCAACCGGATAAGCGCGATTGGTAGTCCCCCCCGGGGTATTATCAAATTCTTCTCCCAACCATTTTTTTCCGCTATTAAGCAGGCTTACCAGGTTTTTCTCATAAAAATATCTTTCGTCAAAACTGGAAACGATGGCAGTAGGCTGTCCGATGGATGAGGAATTATTTATGCGCTTACCCGAACCGCCAATCGAAAGATAATAATACGCCGTATCTGCATACAGGTTTCGGGAATGTCTGAATCTTTTATTGACACTATCTTTTAGCCATTGGTCGGGCCCGGGGGCATAAAACTGAAAATAATCTGATCCGTTAAACAGACCATCTCCCCCATCCACCATATCGATTGCATTTTCGAACAAATCGTCTATCCGGGGGGCCGCATTATTCTCGGCCAGCATACCTCCCCCGTTTCCATATAATCGGATAGAAGCAGAGGCCAGATTGCCGGTATTTATGCCTAATGCGGCGAGAAAATTGAGGTCAATTTTATAGATCCCGGCCTGTTTTACCCCAATCTTATACCAGGTACCGGTAGCCAGAACAGAATTAGGAGTATACACTCTCTGGGCGCTTAGATCAGCGGCAGTCAGAACGAGCAGGCAACAAATTCCTATCAATATGCCTCTTTGATTCATAGGGGTAAAGTAAGATGGCTAACCATGTTCTAAGACTTAAGAGGTTTAAAATTAGGCTTTTGCTAACATCAAAGCACCCGGGTATACCGCTTCATTAACAGAAAAATTCTATATTCGCATAGACAACAATTCAATTTGCCGACTGAAAACCTTATTCCAAAATTCAATCTATTGAAAATGCAGCTATTGACATCAACCAGGAATTTAATATTGCTTCTGGCAATGGCAGGTTCTGTGGCCTCTTGTAGTGTTTTTTCGAAAAAGCATGAGAAGTCTGCAGCAACCGGTTGGAATTACAACGATAAAGAAGAGGGTAATTTTACCGTTGCCAAGCCACAGGACATTAAAACCGCACCCGGTTTGGTATTTGTGCAGGGTGGTACTTTCACCATGGGAGCAACACAGGAAGATGTGATGGGAGACTGGAATAATGTACCCCGTCGTGTAACCGTCAATTCCTTTTTTATTGATAAAACAGAGGTAGCCAATGTTCACTACCGTGAATATTTATATTGGCTGGAGAATGTATTTGGTCAGGCCGGAATGGATTCAGTAGTTGACCAGGCCAAACCGGATACCCTGGTTTGGAGAAGTGAACTGGCTTTTAATGAGCCGTATGTTGAGTATTATTTCCGTCACCCTTCTTATAATTATTACCCGGTAATCGGTGTAAACTGGAAACAGGCCAATGATTATTGTATCTGGCGTACGGACCGTGTGAATGAGTTAACCCTGATTAAACGTGGTTTCCTTGATAAAAAGAACCAGATTAAGAAAGAACTGAATGGTGCGGGACAGGATAATTTCAATAGCCGTGCCTATATAATGGGGGAATATCAGGCCACTCCGGGTAGGGAAGCCACTTCCAAAAGCAATCCTTTAAAAGATGCCCAGGGAAGACCCAGAACCCAGGTAAAATTTGAAGATGGAATTTTATTTGGAGATTATCGTCTGCCAACAGAAGCTGAATGGGAATACGCCGCTTATGGTTATATTATGCAGAACCCACAACGTAAACAAAAAGGATCTGCCAATCGTGGGGAAGAAGTGATCTCTAACAAACAAATCTATGCCTGGAAAAATGATGGATTTGATAACCTGAGATATACCAAAAAAAGTGCGTTTCAGGGAGCTTTCCTGGCCAACTTTAAACGTGGAGCGGGTGATAACATGGGAGTTGCCGGAGGATTGAATGATAATTCAGCCATACCAGCAGAGGTAGTTTCCTTTATTCCAAACGGGTTTGGTATTTATAATATGAGTGGTAATGTAAGTGAGTGGGTACAGGATGTATATCGCCCAATTACGAATGCAGGAAGTGATGATTTTAACCCATTCCGTGGTAACGTATTTAAGCAGGTGGATATGTCGGGCGGTGCCGGTAACCTGAGAGATGATAAAGGTCGTATCAAAATGATCCCTGAATCAGATTCAGCCACACGAAATCGCAGAAATTACCAGAAAGCATATGCTGTCAATTACCTGGATGGAGATTCCACCAATAATGCATTGTACAATTATGGAATCACTACCCTGATTTCAGATAAATCAAGGGTATACAAAGGTGGTAGCTGGAATGACAGAGCGTATTGGTTAAGTCCAGGCACCCGTCGTTTCCTCGAAGAAGACCTAAGTACCAATACCATTGGTTTCCGTTGTGCCATGACACACTATGGTTCCCCAGAAACCACATCAAAAAAATCAAAGACAGGCGAATTTTTCCCCGCCCGTCGTAACAACAGATAAGGAAAAGGTAGATACAGTAAAAAAAGCCATCCTCGTAGAGGGTGGTTTTTTTATGCTTTTTTGCTATTGGATAGTTGGCTGTTAGCTATTGGCGAAGTTTAATTAATTATTGAAAAAATTTACTTCTACTAAAAACAAAATCAAGCCAAAAGCCAATGGCTAACAGACAATAACCTAAAACACCAACACCCTAAAAGCCAATATCTATTCTTTTTATGAATTGTACCATTTTTTTATTACTTTTTGTTATCTAGAAACCCTCAACCTTAGAATATTTTCTCCTGTTGATTATAAAACAGCCGCTCTTTATAATTTAATCTGCACTATGCGGGATTTTAGAAAATTAGAGATCTGGGGGCAATCATTGGCCTTTGTAAAAACAATTTATGAGCTAACCTCAACATTTCCAGCACAGGAAAGGTATGGTCTTATTTCACAAATGAATCGTTCCGCAACTTCAATTCCTTCAAATATAGCAGAAGGTTGTAGCAGGAATAGCCTAAAGGATTTTTCTCGTTTCCTTGAATTTGCTATTGGATCATCTTTTGAACTAGAAACACAAATCGAAATAGGTGTAAGTATTCACTATATCACTAAAGACAAATATGCTATTTTAATTCAGGAACTTCATATTTTACAAAGGCGGATTAATTTGCTGAGAGAGAGATTGAAGAATTAGGTGATTTGATTACTTTCTTTTGCAGTTGATTATTGGCAGTTGGGAGTTGGCGGTTGGCAGTTGGCTATTGGCTAATAGTCGGTAATCATGACAATTTTTTGAACATCATTATTTTAGCCAATATATATGATTTAATACTTACTATTTTTGCAAACGAAAATTAATACCAAAAGCCAAAAGCCAAAA
>CAIWKU010000225.1 GCA_903913355.1 uncultured Bacteroidota bacterium
CTGGCTCCCAGAATTGCCTTGGCTTATAAGACCGGAAAAGATGCACAAATGAGTTTTGCATATGGCATTTTTTATCAGAAGCCTGAGAATAATTATTTACAGGTTACCACTAACCTGGGATATACTAATGCTACCCATTATATTTTGAATTATCAGAAGATGAATAAAGATTATACTTTCAGGGTGGAAGCTTTTTACAAAAAGTATAATGACCTGCTGAAAATTTATCCTGTTTATAATAATACAGGTTCCGGTGATGCAAAAGGGGTGGAATTATTCTGGAGAGACAAGAAGTCTATCAAAGGATTTGATTACTGGATCAGTTATTCTTACCTGGATACCAAGCGTAATTACCTGAATTATCCCAAAAGTTTACAACCCAATTTTGCAGCCAATCATACTGCATCACTGGTACTTAAGAGGTTCTTTAGTTCCATTAATACCGGATTCAATTTCACGTATTCTTATGCGACCGGCAGGCCATATTATAACCTGATGCAGAATGGCAATACCTATACAATTGCCGATCAGGGTAAAACGATCGATTATAATAGTCTTGGTTTTAGTATGAATTATTTAACCAGTATGGGAAAAGCGTATGCCGTATTTGTTGCTTCAGCAACGAATGTGTTAAACAGTAACCTGATCTATGGATACAATTATTCACATGATGGATTAAATAAAGAAGCCATAACACCTGCAGCACCCAGGTTCTTTTTTATCGGCGTGTTTTTAAGCTGGGGAGTTGACAGAAGACAGGATGCTATCAATAATAATTTATAAACTATTTTAAAAAATATAAAATATACTACCATGATAACTGAACAACAAAAAGACGAACAACTCTGGAAAATAGCAAAAGCAAGAGTAGCTTTTCGCTGGAGTCTGGCCAGTTACCTGATCGTAAATGCCATGCTGATTGGTATCTGGTTTTTTACCACGGGTGTTGATTCCTATTTCTGGCCTGTTTGGACAATGATGGGCTGGGGCGTAGGCATTGCATTCCAGTATTTTCATGCATTTCATGGCAACCAGATCAATTCTGTAGAACAGGAATATCAAAAATTAAAAAATAACCAATTCAAATAATCACTTAAACCAAAACCAATTGTATGAAACAATTACTCATCATCGTAAGTATGTTCTTTGCAGGAATGGCAGTTGCCCAATCAAAATATGAATCTGCCATGGCCAAAGGACTGGAACAAATGAAAGCAGCCAATACAGCAGAAGATATGAGCGCAGCTTCTGCCTTCTTTGAAAGAATTGGCGATGCAGAAAAGGATAAATGGCTGCCTTATTACTATGCTGCCCAATCAAATACCTATGCCGGTTGGATGAACCCCAAAGCGGATAAAGATAAAGTAGGTGAAAAAAGTAAAGACCTGATTGCTAAGGCCGAAGCAATTGAGCATAATTCTGAATTGTATTGTCTTAAGCAAATGGCTTCCATTCTTGAAATGATGGTAGATCCCATGACTCGTTACCAAACCTATGGTGCAGAAGCAAAAAATGCTTTGGAAGAAGCCCAAAAAGCCGATCCTAATAATCCAAGAATTTATTTACTGGATGGACAAACACTAATGAATACACCAGAAGCATTTGGAGGTGGGAAAGCTGTTGCAAAAAAATTATTCGAAAAATCTTTAGAATTATTCAAAACATTTAAACCGGCATCGCCTTTACACCCGAACTGGGGTAAGGACCAGGCAGAAAAACTATTGGCTGCCTGTCAGTAATATGTGAATCTAATACAGCAGTGGTTAACCAACCACTGCTACCTTTAATTATTAACGCTACCACATGCTTTCTCTTTTTAAAAGTTTACTGATTTTACATATTGCCGGTGGCACTGCCGGTCTCATCAGTGGTACCATTGCTTCTTCAGCAAAAAAAGGGAGTAAGCTTCATAAAATTAGCGGAGTTGTTTTTTTCTGGGGAATGTTGATCGCTTCATTAAATGCATTAGTATTAAGTAAATTACCAGAGCATCATAATTTATTCCTATTTGCTGTAGGTGGGTTTACGCTTTATATGATTAGTAGCGGGTATCGGATTGTATATGTTAAAAGAAAATTGAAACAGCCCATCCATTCGTTTGCCCTTTTGGATTATGCCATTCCTGTATTCGGGTTATTGTTTGGCCTGTTCTTACTAATTATGGGAGCACTTACTATGCGAGAGGGTAGCAGTTTTGGCATTGTACCCATTGTATTTGGATTAATTAGTATCAATTTTGCGAGAAAGGATTTTATCCTGCTATCTGGAAAAGAGTCTGTTAAAGCTTCCTGGATGCGTAACCATATTATTCGGATGATGGGCGCGATGATTGCATCGTATACTGCTTTCCTGGTCGTAAATGTAAAATTTCAACCCAACTGGGTACTCTGGCTGGTTGACAAGATTCTGGCTCGAGTGGGCGACACGTACCTGATCAA